>SBGS01000128.1 GCA_006226555.1 Bacteroidota bacterium | reverse complement strand
CGTGCACCTATATTTGAGGTCATGATCAGAATCGTATTCTTGAAATCGATCTTTCTTCCCAAACCATCTGTCATATGACCGTCATCCAAAGCTTGAAGTAACAAGTTAAAGACATCAGGGTGAGCCTTCTCGATCTCATCTAACAACACGATCGAATAAGGTTTACGACGAACTTTTTCTGTCAACTGACCACCTTCTTCATAACCAACGTATCCCGGAGGCGCTCCAACCAATCTTGAGATTGAGAACTTCTCCATGTACTCGGACATATCAATACGGATCAAGGCATCTTCAGAATCAAAGAGATACTTTGCCAAGACTTTTGCCAGCTGAGTTTTACCAACTCCTGTAGGACCTAGGAAAATAAATGACCCGATCGGCTTATTAGGATCTTTCAATCCGGCTCTGTTTCTTTGGATCGCTTTCACAACCTTTTGAACAGCTTCATCCTGACCGATCACTTTTCCTTTTAACTCATCAGCCATGTGAGCAAGTCTTCCTGTTTCAGATTCTGAAATACGCGTTACAGGCACACCACTCATCATAGAAACGACTTCGGCAACATGGTCTTCAGTTACAACTACTCGATTCTCTTTAGATTCAGCTTCCCATTTCTTCTTGGCAGCTTCTAACTCGTCCTGAAGTTTGCGCTCATTATCGCGAAGCTCAGCCGCTTTTTCGTATTGCTGAGATTTGATCACTTCATTCTTCTGCTCCTTCAGGTCTTCTATTTTCTTTTCAATATCTAGAATCTCTTTCGGAACATTGATGTTTGTCAAGTGCACACGTGATCCCACTTCATCCAAAGCATCGATGGCTTTGTCCGGCAGGTGTCTATCCGTGATGTATCTCTCCGTAAGACGTACACAAGCTTCGATCGCTTCCGGTGTAAATTGCACCATATGATGATCCTCATAACGCTCTTTAATGTTGTTAAGGATCTGAATAGTCTCTTCTACCGTTGTTGGCTCAATGATCACTTTTTGGAATCGACGCTCAAGCGCTCCGTCCTTTTCAATGTATTGTCTGTACTCATCAAGTGTTGTTGCCCCGATAGCTTGGATCTCTCCGCGAGCTAAAGCTGGCTTAAACATATTCGAAGCATCAAGCGAACCGGAAGCACCACCGGCACCAATGATCGTATGGATCTCATCAATAAATAAGATCACATCCGGATTCTTTTCAAGCTCCTGCATCACAGCCTTCATACGCTCCTCAAACTGACCTCTATACTTCGTACCGGCCACCAATGAGGCAAGATCAAGAGAAACGACACGCTTGTTAAACAGAACGCGCGAAACTTTGCGCTGTACAATTCTCAACGCAAGTCCTTCTGCAATTGCACTTTTGCCAACTCCTGGTTCACCAATAAGAATTGGGTTATTCTTTTTTCTTCTGGAAAGGATCTGACTAACTCTTTCGATCTCTTTTTCTCGACCTACGATCGGATCCAGTCTTCCGGCTTCAGCCATTTTTGTTAGATCACGACCGAAATTATCTAAAACCGGAGTTTTCGATTTCGGATCAGACTTTCTTGAGGAAGCAAATGATTCCTCATTCCCTCCTTCTTCTTCTAAACCTCCTGGGAACTCTGCCCGAGGCGATATTGTTTCATCATTCATAGCTTCCAATTCATCACGAACATTGTCGTAGATTACACCATATTTATTAAGTAATGTACATGCGAAACTATCCTCGTTCTTTAGGATAGATAATAGCAAGTGCTCTGTACCGATCATCGGACTTTTATAGAGCTTTGCTTCAAGATATGTCAATTTCAACACACGTTCGGCTTGTTTCACCAAAGGTATATTCGTCAACTCTTTAGAAATTGTCGTTGAAGACTTTGTTAGATTTTGTTCTATTTCTCTTCTGATCATGCGGAGATCCAGATGAAACTCACGAAGTACGCGAATAGCCTTCCCTTCTCCTTCTCTGATCAGACCAAGCAATAAATGTTCTACGCCAATAAAGTCATTCCCTAAACGCAACGCTTCCTCTCGACTAAAACTAATCACATCCTTTACACGCTGAGAAAATTTTGCTTCCATAATTCATTGTATTAATGACCTTCGTCTATTGTAAAAATGGCGATTTTACACCGTTTACAAATATAGAACGATCAAAATTGTTAATAAGTAGCCAAAAAAGTTCATTTTCCACAGATTTTTGTTAGTAATTACAGCTTTTTCAACCCTTCTTCATCCCCTTGAAATCACTAATTTCGGAACTTGCTTTAATCATGCACAAATCGTGCTAAAAATTAATGAGTGACAGTATGGCAGATGGAGAAAAAATAATTCAGATTAACATTGAGGATGAAATGAAGTCAGCCTACATCGATTATTCGATGTCGGTTATCGTTTCCCGTGCATTACCAGATGTTCGTGACGGTTTCAAACCAGTTCACCGTCGTGTTCTTTACGGAATGCAAGACCTTGGTGTATTTTCGAATAGACCTTATAAAAAGTCAGCAAGAATTGTTGGGGAGGTACTCGGAAAGTATCACCCTCACGGAGATAGCTCAGTATATGATACAATGGTACGTATGGCCCAGCCGTGGTCTTTGCGTTATCCATTGGTAGATGGTCAAGGTAACTACGGTTCTGTGGATGGAGATAGTCCGGCAGCAATGCGTTACACCGAGGCGAGACTGAGAAAGATAGCAGAAGAAATGCTATCTGACCTTGATAAAGAAACGGTTGATTTCACACCGAACTTCGATGATAGTATGACTGAACCTTCGGTTCTTCCTACTAAGATCCCTAACCTGCTTGTAAACGGCGCGAGTGGAATTGC
>SBGS01000062.1 GCA_006226555.1 Bacteroidota bacterium | reverse complement strand
GCTTTCACCTCGCTATCAAGCGTGATGCGCTCATCTGAGAACAACATGAAGTGATGGATCAAGATCTTAGCTGCTTCTTTCAAAGCATCTTTTGGATGAACCGAACCATCTGTCGTGATATCCATGATTAACTTCTCGTAATCTGTCTTTTGCTCTACACGGTAATTTTCGATCTGGTACTTTACATTTTTTATCGGTGTAAAGATTGAATCGATAGCTATCGTTCCGAAAGGTGCGTTCTCATCCTTGTTCTCTTCAGCAGGGTAGTATCCACGTCCTTTGATGATCTTAAGTTCGATCTCCAATTTAACGCTAGATTCCATGTTGCAGATAACTAGATCCGGATTTAAAACCTGGAATGCAGATGTAAAGCGACCGATATCTCCTGCTGTCAATTGCTCTTGTCCTGAAACAGTAACAACCACAGTTTCGCTATCAGTACCATCGATCTGTTGCTTGAAACGTACTTGCTTCAAGTTTAACACGATCTCAGTTACGTCTTCTACAACACCTTTAATAGTTGAGAACTCATGATCAACTCCTTCGATTCTTACCGAAGCAATTGCAAAACCTTCAAGAGAAGAAAGTAAAATTCTTCTTAAAGCGTTACCAACTGTAATTCCATATCCAGGCTCCAAAGGACGAAATTCAAATTGTCCCTGGTGCTCATCCGATTGGATCATGATAACCTTGTCCGGTTTTTGGAAGTCTAAAATTGCCATTTGTTTTTCTTCGTTTTAATTGTTTTCAAGTTGCGCGGTTTAGAGGACTGAAGAACATCCTGAAAACCCTTTGGCTTGAAACCAATATGATTAATTATTATTTAGAATACAATTCGACGATCAACTGCTCCTTGATGTTCTCAGGGATCATTTCACGTGATGGAAGTGCAACAACTTTTCCTTCCATTTGAGAAGGATTCCACTCTAGCCAATCGAAAGATTTAGTGCTAGATGCCAATGATGCAGAAATAGCCTCAAGTGATTTAGACTTTTCACGAACACCAACAACATCACCAACTTTCAATGTGTAAGATGGAATGTTTACTACTTCACCATTTACAGTGATATGCTTGTGAGAAACGAATTGTCTTGCTGCACGACGAGTTGGCGCAATTCCTAAACGGAATACAGTGTTATCCAAACGAGCTTCACATAACTGTAGCAAGTTCTCACCTGTAATTCCTTTCATACGAGATGCTTTGTCGAACAGGTTCGCAAACTGACGCTCAAGAATACCGTAAGTATACTTTGCTTTTTGTTTCTCACCCAACTGGATAGCATATTCTGACTGCTTTCCTCTACGCTTGTTTGGACCATGTTGTCCAGGAGCGTAACTTCTTCTTTCTAGCGCTTTATCCGGTCCAAAGATTGGATCTCTGAAACGACGCGCAATACGAGATTTTGGACCTCTATATCTTGCCATTACTTAAATTTTGCGACCCATCATGAATTAAGGCTTGTTCCTTCGATGATGCCCTTGCGGGAAGGGTCTGTTATTAAAATTGATGAAATTATACTCTTCTACGTTTCGGTGGACGACAACCATTGTGAGGTAGTGGAGTAACGTCAACGATCTCAGTTACTTCTATACCAGAATTGTGGATGGCGCGTATTGCTGATTCACGACCTGAACCCGGTCCTTTTACGTACACCTTAACTTTACGTAATCCGAAGTCGCGTGCTTCATTTGAGGCATCCTCAGCAGCAACTTGTGCAGCATAAGGAGTATTCTTCTTAGAACCTCTGAAGCCCATCTTTCCAGCCGATGACCAAGAAATAACTTGACCAGCGTTGTTAGTCAAAGAAATAATGATGTTGTTGAAGGTAGCTTGGATATGCGCTTCACCGACAGCATCTACTTTGACGTTCTTCTTCTTTTTTGCGTTAGACTTTGCCATTATTTAGCTTTTAATTAAAGTTATTTCTCAAGAATTATTTCTTCTTGTTCGCTACGGTCTTTCTCTTACCTTTTCGCGTTCTTGAGTTATTCTTAGTTCTTTGTCCACGAAGTGGAAGTCCAGCTCTGTGACGGATTCCTCTTTGACAACCAATATCCATCAAACGTTTGATGTTCAATTGGATCTCAGAACGCAACGCACCTTCAACTTTGATCTCGTTGATCGCGTTACGAATGTCAGCAAGCTGATCATCATTCCAATCCTGAACTTTAATACTTTCATCGATACCAGCTGAAGCAAGAATTTTCTGTGCTGTGCTTCTTCCAATACCGTAGATGTAAGTCAATCCGATTACACCTCTTTTGTTTTTTGGTAAATCAATACCTGCAATACGTGCCATATTCTAAAGTTTATCCTTGTCTTTGTTTAAACTTAGGGTTCTTCTTGTTGATCACATAAACCCTTCCTTTTCTTTTAACGATCTTACAATCCGCAGATCGTTTCTTTACTGATGCTCTTACTTTCATCTTTTTTCTTTTTACTAGATCACTTGTATCTAAAAGTTATTCTACCCTTTGTTAGATCATACGGGCTCATTTCAACTTTCACTTTATCTCCAGGAAGAATCTTAATGTAGTACATTCTCATCTTTCCTGAAATGTGAGCGGTAATTACGTGCCCGTTTTCCAATTCCACTCGAAACATTGCATTAGACAATGCTTCGATGATTACTCCATCCTGTTCAATTGATGCCTGTTTAGCCATAAATTAAAACCCTGATAATTCGTTTTGTGTTCTTCTTCCTTTCACGCGAGTCCCTTCCATAAGACCATCCATGTGTCGATTCAACAAATAAGATTCAATTTGTTGAAGAGTATCCAGTACTACACCGACCATGATGAGGAGAGAAGTTCCTCCAAAGAACATGGCAAACGCATCATTTACACCTGCTAATTTTGCGATCGCTGGTATAATAGCGATCATAGCAAGGAATAATGAACCTGGGAAAGTTATACGAGAAACCAATGAATCAATGTAATGTGCAGTTTCTTCACCTGGACGAACTCCCGGGATGAAACCACCACTTCTTTTCAAATCATCTGCAATCTTTCGTGGATTGATCATGATTGCCGTATAGAAATACGTAAATACGATGATCAGAATGGCTAGCGCAGTATTATAACCGAATCCATAGATGTCTCCAAAGATTCTTGACATAAAGCTACTTTCGCCTCCTCCACTAAAGATCATAATTGGAACCGTCATGATTGCCTGAGCGAAGATGATAGGCATTACACCCGAAGCATTCACCTTAATTGGTAAGTAGCTGCGTGCACCTTGTTCTTCCGCTGCTCTCGCTCCCGCAACTCGTTTAGCTGTATTCAAAGGAATCTTACGAACCCCTTGAACAATGAGCACAGTTCCAAGAACTACAGTCATGAATAGAACGATCTCCAAAACGATCTTGATCAAGTTACCTGATTCTACTGCGAATCCGAACTCGGCCATAAAGGCTCCAGGTAATCTAGATAGAATACCTACAGTGATCAAAAGAGAGATACCATTACCAATACCCTTATCCGTTATACGCTCTCCTAACCACACAGCGAACATCGAACCAGCCACCATAACAATGATTGATTGAGCCCACCAGAATGTACCTGCATCTACAGGTAGTGCTCCCTTATTTTGTACATAGAGTGTCAAATAACTTGGAGCTTGAAGTGCACAAATGATAATCGTAAGGATACGAGTATAATTGTTGATCAATTTTCTTCCGCTCTCCCCTTCATTCTGCATTTTCTGAACAGCAGGAACTGCCATACCAAGCAGCTGCATGATGATCGATGCAGAAATGTAAGGCATAATTCCCAATGCCATGATTGAAGCATTTGTGAATCCACCTCCGGAGAATAAGGAAAGAAGTGTTTCTAACATGTTCTGATCACCGGCCTTCTGAGCTTCTGCCAATGCAGTGTAGTTCACGCCAGGAAGGATAATAAAATTACCTACCCTGTATACCAGGATCAAACCAAGTGTAAGAAGGATCCGCTTACGCAGTTCCTCCACTTTCCAGATGTTGGTGATATTTTTTATAAGTCGTTTCATTCTGAAAAAATGTTGGCAAAGTTAATTAGATTTCTGAACAATTCCCACCTTGTCCTTCAATTGCAGCTTTCGCTGTTGCTGAAAACTTGTGAGCAGTTACATTAATCTTTGCTTTCAATTCTCCACGACCTAAGATTTTAACCAACTCATTTCTTGAAACCAATCCGTTCTCAATAAGAACTTCTGGGTTGATCTCAGTTACGTTTTTACGATCGATAAGATTCTGAATGATATCCAAATTGATCGCTTTGTATTCAACGCGGTTGATGTTTTTAAATCCGAATTTTGGTACACGTCTTTGAAGTGGCATCTGACCTCCTTCAAATCCTATCTTTTTCGAATACCCAGAGCGAGATTTTGCTCCTTTGTGTCCACGTGTAGACGTACCACCGTGACCAGATCCCTGACCACGAGCAATTCGCTTTCTATTTTTTGTAGAGCCCTTCGCGGGAGTTAAATTATGTAAGTTCATTTCTGTTACGTTTTAAAGGGTTTACTCAACTACCTCAATAAGGTGTTGAACTTTTTTAACCATACCCATTATTTGAGGAGTTGCTTCATGTTCTACAACTTGATTCAACTTTCTCAAACCCAATGCCTTAATCGTAGCTTTTTGTCTAGCTGGACGATTAATAGCGCTTCTTACTTGCTTAATTTTAATTGTTGCCATTTTAAGATCTATTAACCGTTAAACACTTTATCAAGCGTCACCCCACGTTGTCTAGCTACTGTAGCAGCGTCACGCATTTGCGCAAGTGCATCGATAGTTGCTTTCACTACGTTGTGAGGGTTTGATGACCCTTGAGACTTTGCTAAGACATTGTGTACACCAACACTTTCCAATACCGCACGCATCGCACCACCTGCGATTACTCCGGTACCTTCTGCTGCTGGACGTAACATTACTCTTGCTCCACCGAATTTTCCTTTTTGAATGTGAGGAACTGTTCCATGAAGAATTGGCACACGAATCAAATTCTTTTTCGCGTCATCAATTGCTTTTGAAATTGCCTCAGTTACCTCTTTTGCTTTACCAAGTCCGTGACCTACGATTCCGTTCTCGTCTCCTACAACAACGATTGCTGAGAAGCTGAATGTACGTCCACCCTTAGTTACTTTCGTAACACGGTTAACGGCAACTAGCTTATCCTTAAGCTCAATATCTGCTGATTTTACTCTGTTTACTACTGTTGCCATTTCTTAAAATTTAAGTCCGCCTTCTCTTGCTGAGTCAGCCAATGATTTAACTCTACCGTGATACAAATATCCGTTACGATCGAAAACTACTTTCTCGATCCCAGCTTTCAAAGCTTTTTCTGCGATCTCTTTACCAACCACAGCAGCTTGATCTACTTTATTTCCGGATAAATCTTTTTTGTATGATGATGCAGAAACTAGTGTTGTACCAGTTGAATCATCAATAATTTGAGCGTAGATCTGTTTGTTACTTCTGAAAACAGATAAACGCGGAACAGAAGTAGTACCCGTAATGTTCTTACGGATTCTTCTTTTGATCTTTTGTCTTCTAACTACTTTACTAAATGCCATAACATTTGATATCTAATGATTATTTCTTCCCGGCAGATTTACCTGCCTTTCTTCTGATTTCTTCACCTAAGAATCTGATTCCCTTTCCTTTGTATGGTTCAGGTTTACGAAGGGAACGAATCTTAGCAGCAGCCTGACCAAGCAATTGCTTGTCGTGAGACTCCAACGTTACCACTGGTGCCTTACCTTTTTCAGTTACTGTAGATATCTTCAATTCAGATGGAAATTCGATTACCACCGGGTGTGAATAACCCAATGCTAATTCCAATGTCTGTCCCGTTGCGTTCGCACGGTAACCGACACCGATAACTTCCAATTCTTTTTTGAACCCTTCCGAAACACCTGTCACCATGTTATTCAACAAAGCACGGTATAAACCATGTTTTGCTCTGTGTGCTGGGGCGTCTGATTCGCGGGTGAAAGTAATTGTACCATCCTCAATGGAAAGTGTTACACAAGAATCAATTTCCTGTGCCAACTCTCCCTTAGGACCTTTAACAGTAACCTTGTTACCGTCAACTTTCACTTCTACTCCACTCGGGATTGTTACTGGGGATTTACCTATCCTTGACATTTTTTAAAACTTAAAATTTAATATACGTAGCAAAGAACCTCTCCACCTACGTTTTCTTTTCTTGCTTCTTTATCTGTGATCACTCCTTTTGAAGTCGAAACGATTGCAATACCCAACCCGTTCAATACACGTGGCATTTCATTCGCGTTAGAATATTTACGAAGACCTGGCTTCGAAATTCTCTCGATTTTAGTGATCGCAGGAACTTTAGTTGACTGATTATACTTAAGAGCAATTTTGATCACTCCTTGTTTATCGTCTTCCTCGAATTTGTAATCAGTGATATATCCTTGATCAAACAAAATTTGTGTCATTGCACGTTTGATGTTTGAACCAGGAATTTCGACCATTTTCTTTTTCGCCGCACTTGCGTTACGAATTCGAGTCAAGAAATCTGCTATTGGATCTGTATACATAACTTTTTAAACTTTTATTACCAACTAGATTTTTTAACTCCCGGGATCAAGCCATCAAGTGCCATTTCACGGAATGTTACCCTAGAAATACCAAACTGGCGCATATAACCACGAGGACGACCTGTTAGTCCACAACGGTTGTGTACACGACATTTTGCAGAGTTCTTAGGCAACTTCTGAAGTTTGATCATAGCTTCCCATTTCATCTCAGCCATTTCGTCGGACTCATCCTTTGATTTAAGGATCTTTACCAACTCTTCACGCTTTGATTCATAACGAGCTGCTAATCTTTCTCTTTTGCGCTCACGCGCTTTCATTGATTCCTTTGCCATCTCTTCTTATTTTTTAGTGAATGGGAATCCGAAAGCATCCATCAATGCTTTACCTTCCTCATCGCTATTCGCACTTGTTACAAACGTAATATCCATTCCAAGGATACGGTTTACTTTATCGATATCAATTTCAGGGAAAATGATATGCTCTTTAACACCCATGTTGAAGTTTCCGCGTCCATCAAATCCTTTAGGACTAACACCACGGAAATCTCTTGTACGTGGAAGTGCTACAGAAAGTAGACGATCCAAAAATTCATACATTCTATCTCCACGTAACGTAACTTTCGTACCAATTGGCATTCCTTTACGTAATTTGAAGTTTGAGATGTCTTTTTTGGAAATAGTTGGAACAGCACGTTGTCCAGCGATCTTTGTAAGATCTTCAACAGCGTTGTCGATCAACTTTTTATCAGCCACTGCATCTCCAATACCCTGGCTTAATACGATCTTTTGCAATTTCGGAACCTGCATCACAGATTTGTAACCGAACTGCTCAGTAAGTGCAGGAATAATTTCCGCACTATACTTTTCCTGAAGTCTTGGTGTGTAACTCATTACTTAATCTCCTCTCCTGTTTTTTTAGAATAACGTACCATTTTACCGTTCTTGTCAGCTTTACGACCAATGCGTGAAGCCTGACCTTTATGAACAAGCATAAGGTTTGAAACATGGATAGTTCCTTCTATGTCCATGATTCCACCTTGAGGGTCTGTAGCACTCGGCTTTTGGTGTTTTTTAATCATGTTAACACCTTCTACCGTTGCTCTCATTTTCTTTCTGTCGATCGAAAGTACTTTTCCTTCCTGACCGTTAGATTCACCACTAATAACCTTAACAGTGTCTCCTACTTTAATGTGTAATTTCTGTTGCATAACTTCAATTATTTTAAAGTACCTCAGGAGCCAATGATACGATCTTCATAAAATCAGCATCACGAAGCTCACGAGCAACTGGTCCGAAAATACGCGTTCCTCTCATTTCACCTGCAGCGTTCAAAATAACGCATGCATTGTCATCGAAACGAATATAAGAACCGTCAGGACGACGTACTTCTTTTTTAGTTCTAACTACAACCGCTGTGGCAACTGCACCTTTTTTTACAGCTCCAGACGGCATTGCACTCTTAACGGCAACAACGATCTTATCTCCTACAGAAGCGTAACGGCGCTTTGTACCTCCGAGTACACGGATACACAAAACCTCTTTTGCTCCTGAGTTGTCTGCTACCTTAAGTCTTGATTCACTCTGTATCATTACTAAAATTATTTAGCTCGTTCGATAATCTCTACTAATCTCCAGTTCTTTGATTTCGACAAAGGTCGAGTCTCCATGATGCGAACTGTATCTCCGATATTACAATCGTTTTTCTCATCATGCGCAACGAACTTGGAAGTCATTTTTACGAACTTTCCGTATTTCGGGTGCTTCACTTTACGCTCAACAGCAACCACGATTGATTTGTCCATCTTATCGCTGGTTACGATCCCGATTCGTTCTTTTCTTAAATTACGCTTTTCCATTTCAAGCTTCTTTCTTTGTTAAACAGGTTTAAGCCTGTGCTTCACGTTTTGTTAATTCGGTCTTTAGGCGTGCAATATTTCTGCGCAATGAACGAATCTGCATTGGATTTTCCATTGGAGAAACTTTGTGTGCCAAACGCATCTTTACCAAAGTCTCAGTACCGTTTGCGATCTGATCCTTAAGATCCTGAACCGACATTTTTGTGATTTCTTGTTGTTTCATAACCAATATTATTTACCTGGTACAACATAATCGTGACGTGTAACGAACTTACATTTCACAGGAAGTTTCTGAGCCGCAAGGCGCATTGCTTCTTTTGCGATTTCGTAAGGTACACCATCCGCTTCGAACATGATACGACCAGGACGCACTACAGCCACCCAGTGACTTGGTGCTCCTTTACCTTTACCCATACGTACTTCAGCCGGTTTTGCTGTTACTGGTTTGTCAGGGAAAATTCTGATCCAAACCTTTCCTTCACGTTTCATGTAACGTGTTACCGCGATACGAGCTGCCTCGATCTGGCGTGAAGTGATCCAACCTGGCTCCAACGTTTTAAGACCAAATGATCCGAAATCAACTGTACTACCTCTATGTGCAATACCTCTGTTTCTTCCCTTAAAGGCCTTTCTGTGCTTGGTTCTTTTTGGTGATAACATTTTAATTCAATTTTAATTACACTGCACTGCAGTAATTACTTCTTAGCTCTTCTCTTTGCTGCAGGTTTTCTTCCACCTCCTGATTTCGCTTGCTCTTGACCTACGTTTGGAGAAAGATCACGCTTACCGTAAACTTCGCCTTTACAGATCCACACCTTGATCCCAAGACGACCATAAGTCGTGTGTGCTTCTGCACGTGCATAATCGATGTCAGCTCTGAACGTATGTAACGGAGTACGTCCATCCTTGTACATCTCTGAACGAGCCATTTCTGCACCATTCAAACGTCCGGAAATCTTGATTTTGATTCCTTCAGCTCCCATGCGCATTGTACTCGCGATAGCCATTTTGATTGCTCTTCTGAAAGAGATACGTGCCTCAAGCTGACGAGCAATTCCATCAGCAACAAGACGTGCATCAAGCTCAGGACGCTTAACTTCGAAGATGTTGATCTGAATCTCCTTCTTCGTAAGCTTCTTAAGCTCTTCTTTCAACTTGTCAACTTCCTGACCACCTTTACCAATGATCACTCCCGGACGTGCTGTGTGGATAGTAACGGTTACCAACTTCAGCGTGCGTTCGATGATGATCTTAGCAATACTTGCTCTAGATAAACGAGCTTCAAGATATCTACGGATCTTATCGTCTTCAACGATCTTTTCTCTGTAGTTCTTTCCTCCGTACCAGTTAGAATCCCATCCTTTGATGAAACCTAATCTATTACCAATTGGATTCGTTTTTTGTCCCATTTATCTAAATTTTATTCTGCATCCTTACCGTCTACGACGATAGTTACATGGTTTGACCTTTTTCTGATTCTGTGTGCACGACCTTGAGGTGCAGGTTGAATACGCTTCAACATCGGAG
Organism: Bacteroidota bacterium; assembly: GCA_006226555.1. GTDB lineage: Bacteria > Bacteroidota > Bacteroidia > Flavobacteriales_D > Crocinitomicaceae > UBA4466. Next base: position 6,209 of record SBGS01000062.1, on the reverse strand, counting down.
CAGGACTTACCTGGATCTCCTTCACATAAAGTGTTTCTTCTTCGATACTCTTTCCTTCATTCTTTTGTTCCCAATTGGCAATCGCAGAACGAAGTAATTTCTCTAGACTTGTTGAAGCAATTTTCGGATCATGCTGCAAAATGTTCAAAGCCTTATTTACTTCGACACCTCTTACAAGATCAGCAACTAGTCTCATTTTGCGTGGAGAAAAAGGAGAACTGTTCAACTTAGCGAAAGCTGTGTTGTTTTTCTGCTCCTTTATGTTCTCTGCTCTTAATCTTTTTCTAGCTCCCATAACTCGCTAATTATCTTTTCTTATCCTTTTTACCTGCGTGTCCACGGAAGTTACGAGTAGGAGCAAATTCTCCTAATTTGTGACCTACCATGTTTTCAGTTACGAACACAGGTATGAATTTATTACCATTATGTACAGCGAAAGTAAGACCAACAAAATCCGGAGTAATCGTGCTTGCACGAGACCACGTCTTAATTACAGCCTTGCTTCCTGATGCCTGTGCATCATCCACTCGCTTCATCAATTTATAATGAACAAACGGTGGTTTTTTCAACGAACGACTCATACACTAATTATTTTTTTCTTCTTTCGATGATAAACTTATCTGAATACTTCTTCTTCGCACGTGTTTTGTATCCCTTCGCAGGCATACCGTTACGTGAACGTGGGTGACCTCCGGCATTACGTCCTTCACCACCACCCATCGGGTGATCAACCGGGTTCATTACCACACCACGAACGCGTGGACGACGACCCAACCAACGTGAACGACCTGCTTTACCAGATACAACCAAGTTGTGCTCAGAGTTAGAAACAGCTCCGATAGTAGCCATACATGCCGTTAGGATCATACGTGTTTCACCTGAAGGCAATTTAACGATAGCATACTTACCATCACGAGCATTCAATTGTGCATAAGTACCTGCTCCACGTGCAATAGCACCACCTTTACCTGGCTTCAACTCAATGTTGTGAATCACTGTACCTAGTGGCACATCAGATAAATAAAGTGCATTACCTACGTTAGGCGCAGCGTCTTTTCCAGAAACTACCGTATCCCCTACTTTAAGTCCATCCGGAGCAAGGATATAGCGTTTCTCACCATCTGCATAATAAAGAAGTGCTATACGTGCTGTTCTGTTTGGATCATACTCGATCGACTTAACAGTAGCAGGGATACCTTCTTTTTCGCGTTTGAAATCGATGACACGATACTTTTGTTTGTGTCCACCACCGATATAACGCATCGTCATACGACCATCGTTATTACGACCACCAGACTTAGATTTACCTTTTACAAGGCTCTTTTCCGGTGCTGCCGTAGTAATTTCAGAGTAGTCGCTGATGATCTTGTGTCTTTGCCCTGGAGTTGTAGGCTTGAATTTTTTAAGACCCATTTCTTTCTACTTAAAAATTATTAAACAAATCAATCGTTTCTCCATCCGCAACTGTAACAACCGCTTTTTTCCAACGTTTGCTTGGTTGCTCAACGATACCTCTGTTTGTATACTTTACAGAGGATTTACCACCGCCATAATTCATTGTACGAACATCAGTAATCTGAACTCCATACATCTTCTCGACAGCGTTCTTAATTTCCAACTTATTGGCAGAAGGTTCTACTTCGAAAGTGAAACGGTTTTTAGTTTCACTTTGACCTGTAGCCTTTTCTGTAATGATTGGTCTCTTGATAATTGTCTTCATCTCTCAATCAGTTTAAAATCTTTTCGATTGTCTCAATTGAACCCTGAGCCATCACTACTTTTCCAGCATTCAACACATCAAACGTGTTAACTGAATCAGCTGTTACGACCTTAACCTTGTTTAGGTTACGAGATGACAAATAAACATTGTCATTTTTCTCTCCAAGGATCATAAGTACTTTCTGTCCTTCCAACTTCAGTCCTTTGATCAATGCTACGAAATCCTTAGTCTTGATCGCATCTAGATTTAAATCCTCGATTACGATTAGATCTTCATTTTTCGCTTTGTAAGAGAAAGCTGACTTACGAGCCAATCTTTTCAATTTAACATTCAATTTGAAACCGTAGTTTCTTGGACGTGGTCCGAAAATACGACCACCACCTACACGTGTACCTGACTTAATGCTACCAGCACGTGCACCACCAGTTCCTTTTTGTTTCTTGATCTTGCGAGTTGATCCAGCAATCTCAGCACGCTCCTTTGATTTGTGCGTACCTTGACGACGGTTTGCAAGATGTTGCTTAACATCCAAGTAAATTGCGTGATCATTTGGCTCAATACCGAATACATCATCTGACAAGCTTACTGACTTAGATGTCGCGTTACCCTTTGAATTAATAACTTTAACTTCCATTACTTCTCAATTGTTACGGTTGAACCTTTTGGACCTGGAATAGATCCTTTAACCACCAACAAATTCTTGTCAGTCATTACCTTAAGCACCTGAAGGTTTTCGATTGTCACTTGCTTGTTTCCAGTTTGACCCGCCATTCGCATTCCTTTGAATACGCGAGCTGGATATGAAGCAGCACCAATTGAACCCGGAGCACGCATTCTGTTGTGCTGACCGTGAGTACTTTGTCCTACTCCACCAAATCCGTGACGTTTAACAACTCCCTGGAATCCTTTACCTTTAGAGGTTCCTGTGACGAAAACGAACTCTCCCTCTTCGAAAATGTCAACACTTACAGTATCTCCCAAGTTAAGCCCATCGAATCCATCGAATTCAGCAAGCTTAGCTTTAGGTTCAGTGTTGGCCTTCTTAAAGTGACCTTTCAACGCGTTTGGTGTATTCTTTTCTTTGCGATCACCAAAACCAAGTTGAACGGCGTCGTAACCATCTCTGTCTTGTGTTTTCACCTGAGTGACCACACAAGGACCAGCTTCTATAACCGTGCATGGCATTGCTTTGCCCTCAGCACTGTAGATGCTAGTCATTCCGATCTTTCTACCAATAATACCTGGCATACTTTAATTATTAATTGTTACTACTTATTTACTTTATCACACTTTGATCTCTACATCAACACCACTTGGCAATTCCAAACGCATCAATGCATCAACAGTCTTTGAAGAAGAACTGTAGATATCCATCAAACGCTTGTAAGAACAAAGTTCGAACTGCTCACGTGCTTTTTTGTTTACGTGTGGAGACTTCAATACAGTATAGATTCTCTTGTGAGTTGGCAATGGAATTGGACCACTAACAACCGCACCTGTAGCCTTTACTGTTTTTACGATCTTTTCAGCTGATTTGTCAACCAAATTATGATCGTATGATTTCAGTTTTATTCTAATTTTCTGACTCATTTTCTTTTACTATTAAGCTGTTACACCTTTAATCTTTGCAATTACCTCATCCGCTACATTCTTAGGTGCCTCAGCATAGTGAGAGAACTCCATACTTGAATTAGCACGTCCAGAAGTAATTGTACGCAATTGCGTTACATAACCGAACATTTCTGAAAGTGGCACATCTGCCTTAACTACTTTCGCTCCCGCTCTATCGTCCATACCTTTCATGATACCACGACGACGGTTAAGGTCAGCAACAACGTCTCCCATTGACTCTTCCGGAGTTACAACCTCCAGCTTCATCATTGGCTCAAGAAGAACCGGCTTACATTGCTTAACTGCAGCCTTGAATGCCATCTTCGCAGCCAATTCGAAAGAAAGCTGATCCGAGTCAACCGGGTGGAATGATCCATCAAGAAGTTCCACTTTCATTGCATCGATCTGGAATCCAGCAAGTACACCATTTGACATTGCTTCCTTGAATCCTTTTTCAACTGAAGGAACAAATTCTTTAGGAACGTTACCTCCTTTTACTGAGTTGATGAACTCTAGACCAGTTTTTTCAGGATCATCCTGAGGAGAAATCTTAACGATGATGTCTGCGAATTTACCGCGACCACCCGTTTGTTTCTTATATACCTCACGGTGCTGAACTTCTCCAGTAATATTTTCACGGTAAGAAACCTGAGGAGCTCCTTGGTTAACCTCAACTTTGAACTCACGACGTAAACGGTCGATGATGATATCCAAGTGAAGCTCACCCATTCCAGAAATAACAGTTTGACCAGTTTCCTCGTCAGTCTGTACGCGGAAAGTAGGATCCTCTTCAGCCAATTTAGCCAATGCAGTACCCAATTTATCAGAATCTGCCTGAGTTTTAGGCTCAATAGCAACTCCAATTACCGGATCTGGGAAATCCATAGACTCAAGTACGATCGGCGCATTCTCTGCACACAATGTATCTCCAGTTTTGATATCCTTAAATCCAACCAACGCACCGATATCACCAGCACCTAGTTCGTTAATTTGATTTTGCTTGTTTGCGTGCATCTGGAAGATACGTGAAATACGCTCCTTATTTCCAGAACGTGTGTTTAACACATAAGAACCTGCAGGAAGTTTACCTGAGTAAGCACGAGTAAAACACAAACGACCTACGTATGGGTCAGTTGCAATCTTAAATGCTAGAGCTGCAAACGGCTCATCAAAGCTTGGCTTACGTTTTTCTTCTCCTCCTGTTTTAGGGTTTGTACCAACGATCGCTTCGATATCAAGTGGTGAAGGAAGAATTTCCATTACCATATCCAACATCGCTTGTACCCCTTTGTTCTTAAATGCAGAACCACACATCATTGGTACAACTTTACCAGCGATAGTAGCTTCACGTAATGCATCAAGAATTTCACGCTCACTCAAAGACTCAGGATCTTCGAAATACTTTTCCATCAAAGTATCATCGAATTCAGCTACAGCCTCTAATAACTCTTCGCGCAATTGAGTCGCCTCATCGATGATGTCTGCAGGAATTTCAACTTCCTGGAAAGTCATCCCCTGATCTTCCTCATTCCAAACAATTCCTTTGAAGTTGATCAAATCAACAACTCCTTTGAAATCATCTTCAGCTCCGATATTCAACTGTAACGGAAGTGCATGACTTCCTAACATTTCTTTTACTTGCTTACAAACAGCTAAGAAATCTGCTCCTTGACGGTCCATTTTGTTTACGAAACCGATACGAGGAACGTTGTAGTTGTTTGCCAAACGCCAGTTTGTTTCAGATTGAGGCTCAACCCCATCAACCGCAGAGAACAAGAATACTAGACCATCTAATACACGCAAAGAACGGTTAACTTCTACTGTAAAGTCAACGTGTCCCGGAGTATCGATGATATTCATGTGGTACTCTTGACCACGGTAGTTCCATTTAAGCGTCGTAGCAGCAGAAGTAATCGTGATACCTCTTTCCTGCTCTTGCTCCATCCAGTCCATTGTTGCTCCACCTTCGTGTACCTCACCGATCTTGTGGTTTACACCACCGTAGTAAAGTATACGCTCAGTAGTCGTTGTTTTACCCGCATCGATGTGAGCAGCAATACCAATGTTTCTGGTAAATTTAAGATCTCTTGCCATAATTTAGAATCTGAAATGTGAAAAGGCCTTGTTCGCTTCAGCCATTCTTAATGTATCTTCTTTCTTCTTGTATGCAGCACCTTCTTCTTTAGATGCAGCGATGATCTCAGACGCAAGTCTTTGAGACATTGTTTTCTCATTGCGCTTACGTGCATAACCGATCAACCATTTCATCGCAAGAGACTGCTTACGTGACTCACGCACAGGAGTAGGAATCTGGAAAGTAGCCCCTCCAACTCTTCTACTTCTTACCTCAACACTTGGTGTAACGTTTTCCAACGCTTTCTTCCAAGTATCAAGACCTGTTGCATCTTCTATTTTACCATCTACGATCTCCAATGCATCGTAGAAAATTTTAAAAGCTATACTTTTCTTTCCGTCTAACATTAGGTTGTTAACGAATTTCGTTACCTGTACATCGTTAAACTTTGGATCCGGAAGTATCGCAATCTTTTTCGCTTTTCTTCTTCTCATCTTTTAAGACTTTAATCCGTTAATAATTAGGCTTTCTTAGGACGTTTAGTTCCATACTTAGAACGTCTCTGAGTTCTTCCCTCAACTCCCGCAGTGTCTTCTGCACCGCGAACAATGTGGTAACGAACCCCTGGAAGGTCTTTAACCCTTCCTCCACGCACTAACACCAATGAGTGCTCTTGCAGGTTGTGTCCTTCACCTCCGATGTAGGCATTCACTTCTTTTCCATTCGTTAAACGAACACGCGCTACTTTACGCATAGCCGAATTCGGCTTTTTAGGAGTAGTGGTGTAAACCCTTACGGTGAGTT
>SBGS01000051.1 GCA_006226555.1 Bacteroidota bacterium | reverse complement strand
GCAGGGAATTACGATATATTGGTTCAGGATAATGCCGGGTGTTTATCAGGCGTTCAAACTGTGGTTATCAATGAACCAACACAGATCCAGTTAACGGTGAATACCACGAATGAGTCTTGTTATAACAATTGTGATGGTTCTGTATCATTTGTTCCTTCAGGAGGATCTGGAAGTTATCAGTATACAATCAATGGAAGCTCTGTTACGGCGAATGAGTCTGACTTATGCGGAGGAACATATAATTATACAGTTGCAGATGACTCCGGTTGTAGCGTAAATGGAACATTTGAAGTGATACCTGCTGTTCAGGTTACTATTGATGAGCTTATTGTAACAGATGATGACTGTGAGCAAAACTGTGTAGGAATGATCCAGGTTTCATCAAGTGGCGCAGCAACATATACCTTAAATGGGGTGACGAATAGTAATGGTTTATTCACTAACCTATGTAGCGATAGTTATGCGATTATCGTAACGGATGCTAACGGGTGTCAAGTCTCAACGAGTGCAATTGTAAATTCAGGTGTTCGTGCTGAAGCAGACTTTAATGTACTTCCTGGTTTGGTTACCATTCTCGATGCCGAATTCCAGGTGATAAATACATCAAGTAACGCAGATTCTTACCTATGGGAGGTAACAGGACCTCAAAACTATTCCTATACTGATCAAAGTGAGGAGTTTTCATTGGAATTACCGCCGGTTGAAGGGGGCTACAGTGTATGTCTCATAGCATACAATTCTGGTGGATGCCCTGATACACTTTGTCAGTCGGTTTTGGTGAAGGATGAATTCCTATTATTTGTTCCGAATGCGTTTACTCCGAACGGAGATGAGTATAATAATTTCCTACAGATATATGCAACTGGAATTGATCAATACAGCTTCAACATGCAGATCTGGAATCGTTGGGGTGAACTTGTTTGGGAAACAAATGACATCACTTATTTCTGGGATGGAACATACAACGGTAAGGTCGTTCAAGACGGAACATATACCTGGAAGATCGTTATAAAGGATCCTTATACTGACGAACGCAGAGATTACGTTGGTCACCTGAATGTACTGAAGTAATGCTCGCTTAAGCCTGTAAACCGGCTTTGTAAGTTTCGATCGCTCTAACACGCGCTATTTTGTGATCCACCATTGGAGGAGGGTATGTGCCGTCTAGTAATTCTGGGATCCATTTTTTAATGTAGATCATTTGTGGATCGAATTTCTTAAGCTGTTCTGATGGGTTGAAGACCCTGAAATATGGAGCTGCATCACAACCGGTGCCTGCTGCCCATTGCCAGTTTCCGTTGTTAGATGCCAATTCAAAATCATTTAGTTTAGCAGCAAAGTAGGCCTCACCCCAGCGCCAGTCGATCAAAAGGTGTTTACAAAGGAAGCTAGCGACAACCATTCTCACACGATTGTGCATGTGACCAGTTGTATTTAATTCTCTCATACCGGCATCAACCATCGGATATCCGGTTTTCCCCTGACACCATTTTTCAAATTCTTGCGGATCGTTGCGCCATTTAATTCGATCATACTGCGGACGAAAACTACTTTTCAAAACATGTGGAAAGTGATACATGATCTGAATGAAGAATTCTCTCCAGATCAGTTCGCTCAGAAAGACTTCTGATCTATTGATTGTATTCTGGACTACTTTCCGAATGCTCACTGTTCCAAATCGAAGATGAGGTCCAATATGTGATGTTGCGTCGAGAGCGGGGATGTCTCTCGTTTTTGCGTAAGATTCAATGTTTTCAAAAGAGAAATCGGGAATACTAATGTTGGATCGTTTAAACCCGATGTCTTCCAGTTCAGGAATGGTATAATGGTGTTCGATAAAATTTCCCTCAAGTGGAAGGTCGTCAACGAGTACACCGCTAAATTTTGAAAGCCATTTTTTCTTGAAAGGCGTATAGATCGTATAAGGTTCACCGTTGTCTTTTAATACAGATCCGGGTTCCATGATTACGTGGTCCTGGTATGAAATAAATCTCCCTCCTTGATCCTCGATCAGTGTTTTGATCTTTTGATCTCTTTCAATCGCATAGCCTTCATAATCTCTATTGGTGTATATAGTGGAGATATTAAAGTCATTGATGATCTTAGGCCACACTTCTTCAGGGTAGCCGAAACTAACAAAAATGCTACCGCCTGCTGAATTGAATTCCCTGTTGATCTTATGTAGCTGATCGTGAATGAACTGAACCCGATGATCATCTTCTTCAAGATGATCAAGTATATCTTTGTCAAAAATAAATACGGGTAAAATGTTCTGCTTAGACCGAATGGCGGCATTCAAAGCACTATTGTCATCTATTCTGAGATCTCTTCTAAACCAAACAGCACAATTACTCATAGAGCCAAATTAAAATGGATACACTAATGGTGCGAGTACAGATGTTTCACCTAATACAACTAGAACACCAAGTATTACTAATAACAGGATCAACGGGTAAAACCAAAGCTTTCTCCTTCTCCAAAGAAATCCGAATAATTGCTTAATAATTTCTAAACGGTGCATGATCAACCCATTTTATTATGATCTATCTCTCTTGTAATTTCCTTCCATCCACCTGAATGATCATAGCGAATGAAAAATCTCAGAGGAACCATGAAAACAAAGTAAACAATTACCAGTAAGATCGAGCTAACCAATTCTCCTAAAAATTTTCCGATCATGAACCAAAGAAGTAGCACCGGATAAATTAAAAATGGGCTGAATAACAGGAAGAATATCATCATTCCGAAAAGTGAGATACGCAGGTAGAATGCATCGTTTATTCCGTAGGTTTTATACATCCAAAGCGTAAACACACC
>SBGS01000029.1 GCA_006226555.1 Bacteroidota bacterium | reverse complement strand
GAAACGTGATCGACCAGCTCAGAGAGCTCCATAAGATCATCATCAGATATTTCCCAGCTTTCCTTTACATCACACCATACACAACCTACATCACATCCTTCCAGGCGAATAAAATAAGCGGCCCTCCCTGTATTTTTTCCTTCTCCTTGAATGGTGTAAAAGTGCTCCATTACCGGGAGCTTATTGGAACTAGAAATGCTCATAGAACGAAATTACAGATTAATCTAATGGTATCAAATCGTCGATCTCATCAATGTGAAGTTCAATACTTCCGTCATTACTGGCATTGAATATTCGTTTGAACTTTACATTCTCTACAAGATCATCATGTCCATACGAATGTGTTTCCATGATCGTTTGCTGATGGGTTTGGTCATAACATTCGATCAGCACAATGAATTCTGCATTTCTGATCTCCAGTTCTTTAAATGAGAGATCTTTTAAAGGAGATTTTTCATCAATGACATGAACGACAGTCCAGGACAGCGGGAAAAACGTAATGGAATCAACCTCTAGTTCAAGTCTGTGATAGTTTTTTTGAAAATCTTGCTGAGTGGATTTACGATCTATCGTAAACATGACTTTTATGTTAGAATTAAGCAGGATCTCATTTCTGCAATTCACAAGTTTAAACATGATCGCTTCAGCATCATTGTGTTTGGTTTTAATGAGTTTTTGAGAAAACCGAATTTTACTTTTTGGTCTCGAAAAGCGCCCGTAAAGTAAACCGGTTATCATTGCTATGGAAATGAATCCGACAAATGCTTCAATTGTACTGATGACATTAGACCAGATGCCTGATGGGGCAATAGTTCCAAATCCTACGGATGCAAATGTATGTATCGAGAGAAAAAAGGCATTTAGAAATGCGTTGTATTCAGAATTAACGCCCGCCACTTGATCGATCCCTGTCGCAAGGTATAAACATGCAAAAACAACATTTACCAGTAGGTAGTAGGCAAACGCTAATCCAATGAACTTTATCCATGAAATGTGAATCAGGGTCTTGTAAAGATCCTTTAGACCATCAACACCACCTTTACGTTTGATGTTATAGCTGCCATCAGCATTGATGATTCTTTTTACTTGTCCCTGAAAGCTAACGCCCAGTCCCGGGTCTTTTTCTTCACTCATAAAACGAAATTACCTAATTGCACCGAATCTTTGTCAATTCGAGGCAATGGTATTCCATTGTTGCTGCAGGCGTTTATACTCCTCAAGGAATGATTTGAGGTGCTGGATCTTGGAAACACGATTGTCATAGAGAATCGCATCAAAACTATTTTTGATCAATTCGAGCACGTTCGAATCAATTAAATGAAGGGAAGTGCTCGTATCAATATTGTGGTTTTCATAGATCTCTCTGATCTTGATCTTATTCTGATTTTCAGTAGGACTTAAATTTCTCCTGCTTTCCAGATCGTAAAGTATGGGAAGTAATTTAGCACTCAAGTCTATAAAATGCTTCAGGATGTATAAAGCTTGATTTATATTTCCTATTTCCTTCGATCTCATGATAATTACATCTTACTTAAAAGACGATGGATGAAGAAGATTGGTTGAGTGGAGCTTTCAAGAATGAACGAATCGTATAATTCACTGAACGTAGACCTATTTTTTACTATAAGTTTTATTCTATATTTGTCCAATAACTGTTTGACTATGAAGAGAACATTACTCACTTTTTCTGCGATACTTTCAATGACATTGTCGTATGCGCAAACACAGATCGGAAACGCTGGTTTTGAAAACTGGGAGGCGGTAGGAAGCGATCAGGAGCCCGTAAACTGGAATAGTTTTATGAACGCACAAGGTAATTTTTCCGCTTTTGCGTCTAATCAGATTGCACCTTCTACGGATGTCCGTCCCGGATCAACTGGTACGAAGAGCTGTAGAATATGGTCAAATGAAATTAATGTGATTTTCACCACTGTAGTTGCGAATGGTAACGTAACTTTAGGTAGAATCAATATGGATAGTTCAACTCCTGATGATCCTTCGAATTACAATTTCACAAAGGTCGGAGATGCCAATTTTTCCGAGGCCATGACGGATACTCCGGATTCATTGGTGTTTTGGGTAAAGTTTACACCGAACGGGCATACAGAAAATGCAAGAGTTAAAGCTACTCTTCACGATGATAATAGTTACCGTGATCCTGAAGATGCGGCTTCTTCTAATTATGTGGTAGCAACGGCAGAATTGAACTACGGTTCTACCGGTGGTAACTGGGTAAGAAAGTCCATACCATTTACTTATTCAGGTCCGGCATCAACTCCCGCTTACATCCTGGTTACCTTTACAACAAATCAAACACCTGGAGGTGGAGCAGGAGATGACGAGGTATTAATTGATGACGTTGAATTAATCTACAATCCTGCCGGAGTAGGTGAAATTTCTTCATCTGAAGTGACTTGTTTTGTGAACAATGAAGAAAAAGTTCTTGTTTTCAATTCCAATAAACCATTTGAGGGAACTTATGAGATCTATTCATTGAGTGGAGCTCTTGTTCAAAATGGTGTGATCAACGGACCTGTAAGTATAGGTGAACTGACGGGTACTTTCCTTGTGAAGTATACTGTGGATGGAATAAATCAATTCCAGAAGATCTTCGTTCATTAATGATTTCCATATAATCAGAAGGCTGGTCGTAGTGGCCGGCCTTTTTAATTTTATTTATGAGAATATTCGCACTAGTATCAGTATTCATTTTAAGTATTCCGGTATCGCATGCCCAAACGGGTAAGATCTTCGGTAATGTAACGGATGAATTGAATCAGCCAATCGTTGGGGCAAGTGTTATCTACAAAAAGGACATAACGAT
>SBGS01000152.1 GCA_006226555.1 Bacteroidota bacterium | reverse complement strand
TTCTTCAAAGTAAAACGATACGTGGTGCCATCAGATGCCCTGTCGCATCCCATTTCTCCTTCTAATTGCTCAGTGAATGTTTCGATAAGTTGAATTCCAAAGGAAGGTGTACTGCTCTCTTTCCATTGACCATTATCTCCATAGCTCAGTAATAATTCGTTATTTATTGTTTGTTGATCTATCCTGACATAAATTGCGGGATCAATGGTAGAAGGGAAGGCGTGTTTCAATGAATTGGAAATTAGTTCTGTTAATATAAGTCCTAAGGGTACGAGGGTTTTTGTACCGATCTTTTCGCAATGAACTTCTATCGATAAATTTGTCTTTTTATCATTTCGGTTAGCTTTCAACAGATCCTCACACAAGGCATTCAGATAATCCTTAAGGTCGATTTCATTAAGGTTTTCGTTTTGATACAATTTTTGATGTACCAAGGACATGGTCATAATGCGATTGATAGCATCTTGAAAGTGTACTTTTGTCTCTTCTGAGTCAATTTTTTCCGCTTGCATTCTGAGTAAACTCGTCACAATTTGTAAGTTATTCTTCACGCGGTGGTGTATTTCCTGAAGAAGCACAGTTTTCTCATCGTTTTGTTTATCGATCAAAACCTTTTCTTTACGCAACTCTTCGTTGACACTGATCAGAGAAAGCTCAGCCTTTTTATTTGCATCAATGAACTGATGGATGAGATATCCGATCATGGATAAACATATCATAAATTCGATTGACATACTTACCAATCGATCTGTAGAAATTTCGGTTAATACGGAAATCGAATGATCTAACCTGGCTGTAAAGAAAATGGCTGTTGCTATGATGTTGATCCCCAAGGCAATTCCCCCAAAAACTTTACCACGGATAAAGTATACATAAAGAATAATGACGAGCGCCCAGAACGGCTCCAGGAAATGGACATAACCATTAATAGAGAAGTACGAGATCAGTATTATTGAATACATGAGAATCGATAAGACCAGTGCGACGATGCGGTAATCTAGTCGGAGCTTCATGTATAAAAGGGCACCAAATACCAAAATGAGGGCACTTCCGTAGACATAGATATAATCAGATTGATCAAGAAATGAGGTCATGATCAACAAGATCAGCGCAAAAGAAAGTACAACGTTAACGTTCCAGGTCAATTTAAATCGTGAGATCTCATATTGATCATTAGATTGGATCTCCGGCACCTTCAGTAATTCCTTCCACATTTCACGAAAGTAAGATTTATGATCTATTATCTGTGCTCCAAGGATATTTTCTCTTTTTAGAAAAGGATGTGAGGGATTCCTTAAAACAAAAAAGCCGACCTCAAGGCCGGCTTTTATTCCGTATATAGAATCGGATTATTTCAGATCAAAGCGATCAAGATTCATAACCTTAACCCATGCTGAAATAAAATCCATTACGAATTTTTCCTTTGCGTCGTCGCTCGCATAGACTTCAGCAAGAGCACGTAACTCTGAATTTGAACCGAAGATGAGATCTGCACGAGTGGCAGTCCATTTTACTTCTCCTGTTTCTCTGTCGCGCCCTTCGAAAATTTCTTTTGTTTCATCAGTCGCTTTCCAAACAGTACTCATATCCAGCAGATTTACGAAGAAATCATTCGTTAGAGAACCCGGGCGATCAGTAAATACGCCATTTTTAGATTCATCATAGTTAGCATTCATTGCGCGCATACCTCCTAACAAAACAGTCATTTCCGGAGCGCTTAATGTTAACAATTGAGCTTTATCTACCATGAGTTGCTCTGTTGTCAATGTGTAATAACCTTTGCTGTAATTTCTGAATGCATCTGCAATTGGTTCAAGAACAGCCATGGAATTTACATCCGTTTGTTCCTGAGAAGCATCCATACGACCTGGCGTGAAAGGTACCTCAACATCATAGCCCGCTTTCTTTGCAGCCTGTTCTACACCTACAGAACCGGCAAGAACAATTAAATCTGCCATGGAGATCTTTTTATCACCAGATTTTTTATTGAAATCGGATTGGATCTTTTCTAGTGCTTTTAACACTTTGTTTAGTTGGTCAGGGTTGTTTACCTCCCAATTTTTCATCGGTTCAAGGCGAATACGAGCGCCATTTGCTCCACCTCTTTTATCTGAACCACGGAATGTTGAAGCAGAAGCCCAAGCCGTTTCCACTAATTCATTAATTGTCAATCCTGAAGCTAGGATTGATGCTTTTAATGCTTTGATATCAGCCTCATCAACTAATTTATGATCAACAGCTGGAATAGGATCTTGCCAAATGAAATCTTCTTTAGGAACCTCTGGCCCAAGATAAAGGGCTTTTGGTCCCATGTCGCGATGCGTTAATTTGAACCAAGCACGTGCAAAAGCTGCTGTGAATTCATCCGGATTTTCAAGGAAACGACGTGAGATCTTTTCGTACTCAGGATCGTAACGTAATGAAAGGTCTGTCGTCAACATAGTTGGGCGATGTTTTTTATTGCTATCGAAAGCGTCTGGTACGATCTCAGCGCCATCTTTTGCTACCCACTGATGAGCACCAGCAGGACTCTTCACTAGTTCCCACTCATTTGCGAAAAGAATGTTGAGAAAGCTGTGCCCCCATTCAGTTGGAGTGGTTGTCCAGGTTACTTCAAGACCTGAGGAAATGGCATCTGCACCTTTACCTGATTTGTAGGAGCTGCTCCAGCCAAATCCCTGCTCTTCAATTGGCGCTGCTTCCGGTTCTGGACCTACATGCGAAGCTGGACCTGCGCCATGTGTTTTACCAAAAGAGTGTCCTCCTGCGATTAGCGCTACTGTTTCTTCATCGTTCATTCCCATTCTACCGAATGTTTCACGAATATCTTT
>SBGS01000030.1 GCA_006226555.1 Bacteroidota bacterium | reverse complement strand
AGAAAATGAAAGTATGGAAAGCATAGCTACTTTCGAGATGTTCGATTGCATGCCAGTGTCAGAGAGATTAACACCAAAAGAAAGCTGAGAAATGAGGAAACTATTAATGGGGATGCTTGCATTGGCTACAATCACTTTATCGTGTTCCAGATCAATTGTTGGCAATACCAATCAGGATCCACATCATGAACATTGGCACAATATGAATTCAACTTATACATTCATGTCGATTTCTACGGCAAAGCCCGGGAAGTTGAACGATCTGGTTAGAATTGCGTCTGAACCGAGTGAATTAATGGATAAGCATGTAGCTGGTTTGTTGGCGCGACAAGTAAGAGTGGATACCGCTAGAAATTCAGTTGTTGTTTGGGTGGCATTTGATAGCAAAGAGACCCTTTATAATTACTTGGCTACAGAACAAGGTCAGAATGAACATGGCGACCAAGCAGAAATGGATTCTATAATTGAAACATTCACGATGTACGACTTGTCGCCTAAATCACAAAGGTTGCTGCCAAAACAATAGTTCAAAATACATTTTTCAGAAAGTTTTGATAAAAAAAGCCCCTGTTATAACCCGAGGTAATCTACCAGATCGGGGTGGAAGCCTCCTTTCGTGTGTTATTAAGAAATAAAAAGCCCTTCTCCAAAAAGAGAAGGGCTTTTAGTACTCGGAGCGGGACTTGAACCCGCACGCCCAAAAAGAGCACAGGATTTTAAGTCCGGCGTGTCTACCAATTCCACCATCCGAGCATCCTGTTAGGAATAAAAAAGGAGCACGAGTGCTCCTCTTTTGAGCGAGAAACGGGATTCGAACCCGCGACCCCAACCTTGGCAAGGTTGTGCTCTACCAACTGAGCTATTCTCGCAAGAGTTTCAATGCGTCACTCCTTCGTTCAGGAGCGGGCGACAAATCTAATAAGTATTTCAATAATTGCAAAATACACTACTGAAATTTATTATCCGCCTGTCAATTTTTTAATTTCATTCAGCTTCATAAGAGCTTCAACGGGTGTGAGTGTGTTGATATCGATACTTACCAGCTCCTCACGGATCTGTTCCAAAACAGGGTCGTTCAGCTGAAAAAAGCTGAGCTGCATATTATCCGCACCACTCGTTTCTGTTACTTTGGTTTTCTTTCCTTTTTTATTCCCGAACTCATGAGATTGTTCTAACTGGAACAAAATCTCTTCTGCTCTTTTCAGCACCTGGGTAGGCATTCCGGCCAGCTTAGCAACGTGGATACCGAAGGAATGCTCACTTCCACCTTCCTGCAGTTTTCGCAGAAATAGGATCTGCTTTCCAACTTCCTTTACGGAGACATTAAAATTCTTGATCCGTTTGAAGGTAGTTGTCATTTCATTGAGCTCGTGATAGTGCGTCGCAAAAAGCGTCTTTGCCTTGAACTTTGGATGCTCATGAATAAACTCTGCGATCGCCCAGGCAATGGAGATCCCATCGTATGTACTTGTACCACGACCAATTTCATCCAACAGGATCAGAGAACGATTGGAAAGGTTGTTCAAGATGCTTGATGTTTCATTCATCTCGACCATGAAAGTGGATTCTCCGCTTGAAATATTATCGGATGCGCCGACTCTCGTAAATACCTTATCGATCAAGCCGATTTTGGCTTGCGTAGCAGGAACGTAGGATCCCATTTGGGCCATAATGCATATAAGAGCAGTTTGGCGCAATAGTGCACTTTTCCCCGACATGTTCGGACCGGTGATCATCATGATCTGTTGATCTGAATTGTCAAGATAAACGTCGTTCGAAATGTAAGCTTCTCCCGGCGGAAGTTGTTTTTCAATTACGGGATGACGACCCTCTTTGATGTCGATGACAAATGAATCGTTCACTTCCGGTCGTGAATAGTTATTTTCGGTGGCGGTTTCACCGAAGCTTACCAAACAATCGATCTGCGCCACAAGATTCGCATTGAACTTAATGGCATCTATATAGTTGCTCATATTGAAGATAAGATCGCTCAAGATCTTACTTTCCAGCGATAGTATCTTTTCTTCAGCTCCAAGGATCTTACTTTCGTATTCTTTCAGCTCTTCCGTGATATATCGCTCTGCATTTACAAGTGTTTGCTTTCTTATCCAGGTCTCAGGTACCTTGTCCTTGTGTGTGTTTCGAACTTCGATATAATAACCAAAAACATTATTGAAGCTGATCTTTAAACTGGAAATACCGGTTGCTTCAATTTCACGCTCTACGATAGCATCCAGATGACCTTTACCGGAAAAGGCGATGGAACGTAGCTCATCCAGCTCAGCACTCACTCCTTCACGAACAACCTGTCCCTTACCAACTGCGATGGCGGGATCATCCACGATCTTTTCTCTGATCTCACTGAGCAGCTCTTCGCATGGGTTGATCTGATCGGCTACACGCGTCAGAACGGAAGAGGCATATCCTTTCAAGTTGTGCTTGATAGGGTCTAAATGTTCCAGTGTGCGCTTCAACTGAATGATCTCTTTAGGATTGATCTTGGTTACAGCTATTTTAGAAACAAGCCTTTCGAGATCATAAATCCCTTTCAGGCGTTCCGATAACTCGTAGGTAAGCTCTTCTTTGCCTAAGAGTGCATCGACAGCCTCCAGTCTTTCCCGAATTGGTTTCTCATCTTTTAATGGAAGCAATAACCAGCGCTTGAGCATACGCCCACCCATTGGTGTTTTGGTTTTGTCCAGGATATCTATGAGTGTGCGTGCATTTTCGTGAGGAGAGCTGACAAGTTCAAGATTTCGAATTGTAAATCTATCCAGCCAGACATAGCGTTCTTCCTCAATTCGGGAGATCCCTGTTATATGTTTCAAACGGTC
>SBGS01000300.1 GCA_006226555.1 Bacteroidota bacterium | reverse complement strand
AATTCATAAAATTAATTGTTAATTGTTATTTAATTTCCCCACTTTCAAATAGAAACGGGAGCGCAAAGATAGGAAAAAATCGTGAAATCCTTTTTGTAATTGAAATTTCTTCAAAAAACAGCGAAGAGAAGAACAATAACTCTCTTAAATGTTGAACGAAAATATCAAGATATTCTTAAATTCGCGTCGCTACGTTTTGAAAACAAGTTTTTACATTAAAAATACATTTTATGGTATTCGATTTAGACATGATCAAGGGAGTATATTCCAGATTCCCTGAGCGAATTGAAGCTGCGAGAGGCGTTGTAGGTAAACCGCTTACACTTGCAGAGAAGATTTTATACGCCCATTTATGGGATGGTGCGGCTACTGAGGCTTACGAAAGAGGTAAGTCTTATGTGGATTTTGCTCCGGACAGGGTGGCAATGCAGGATGCAACTGCGCAAATGGCATTACTTCAATTCATGCAGGCTGGAAAATCAAAAGTGGCAGTGCCTTCAACGGCTCATGCCGACCACTTGATCCAGGCTAAATTGGGTGCAGATAAAGATCTTCAAGAAGGGATCAATAAAAACAATGAGGTGTTTAACTTCCTTAGCTCTGTATGTGATAAGTATGGAATCGGTTTCTGGAAGCCGGGAGCAGGGATCATTCACCAGGTTGTTTTAGAAAATTATGCTTTCCCGGGTGGTATGATGATCGGTACGGATTCTCATACGGTAAATGCAGGAGGTCTTGGGATGGTTGCTATCGGAGTTGGAGGAGCAGACGCTGTTGATGTGATGGCAGGAATGGCATGGGAGCTTAAGATGCCGAAATTGATCGGTGTTAAGTTGACCGGAAAAATGAACGGATGGACATCGGCGAAGGATGTAATTCTTAAGGTTGCCGGAATTCTGACAGTAAAAGGAGGAACAGGATGTATCGTTGAATATTTCGGTGAAGGAGCTGAGTCTCTTTCTGCAACAGGAAAAGGAACGATCTGTAATATGGGTGCTGAGATCGGTGCTACAACTTCAACTTTCGGATATGATGATTCAATGCGTCGTTATTTGGCTGCAACAGGACGTCAGGAAGTCGTTGATGCTGCTGATAAGATCGCGGAACACCTGACAGGTGATGCTGAGGTATATGCGAACCCTGAAAAATATTTCGATCAGGTGATCGAGATCGATCTTTCTACTTTATCTCCGCATTTGAATGGTCCATTTACTCCGGACTTGGCTACACCGGTTGCAGAAATGAAGGAAAAAGCGAAAGCAAATGACTGGCCTACAGAGATCGAATGGGCATTGATCGGTTCTTGTACGAATTCATCATACGAAGATTTGAGCCGCGCTGCTTCGATCGTTTCTGATGCTGTATCTAAAGGTGTTAAGCCTAAAGCGATCCTTGGTATCAACCCTGGTTCCGAGCAAGTGCGTTACACAGCTGAGCGCGATGGGTTTATGGATACATTCCGTAAGTTCGATAATATCAAGATCTTTACGAATGCATGTGGACCATGTATCGGACAATGGGATCGTGAAGGAGCAGAAAAGCAAGAGAAGAACTCGATCGTTCACTCGTTCAACAGAAACTTTGCGAAACGTGCAGACGGTAACCCGAACACACACGCGTTTGTAACTTCTCCGGAAATGGTAGCTGCAATTGCGATCAGTGGACGTTTGGATTTCAACCCGATCACAGATAAGTTGACTAATCAGAATGGAGAAGAAGTAATGTTGGCTGAACCAACAGGATTCGAATTGCCTCCAAAAGGGTTCGATGTAGATGATAACGGTTATCAGGCGCCTGCAGAAGACGGAAGCGGTGTTGAAGTGAAAGTTGACCCTGCATCTCAGCGTCTGCAATTGTTGACTCCATTCCCTGCGTGGGATGGTGAAAACATCATGGGTGCAAAGTTGTTGATCAAAGCATTCGGAAAATGTACTACTGACCACATATCAATGGCTGGTCCTTGGTTGCGTTACCGTGGTCACCTTGACAACATCTCGAATAATATGTTGATCGGTGCTGTAAATGCATTTAACCAGGAAACGAATAAGGTGAAAAACCAGTTGACAGGTGAATACGGTGAGGTACCTGCTACAGCGAGAGCATACAAAGCTGCCGGTATTCCTTCGATTGTGATCGGAGACCATAACTACGGTGAAGGTTCTTCGCGTGAGCATGCTGCGATGGAGCCACGTCACCTTGGTGTTAGAGCGGTGATCGTGAAGTCATTTGCGCGTATCCATGAAACTAACCTTAAGAAGCAAGGTATGCTTGGTTTAACGTTCGCGAATGAAGCAGATTACGATAAGATCAAAGAAGATGATACATTCAACTTTGTTGATTTGAAAGACTTCGCTCCTGGTAAACAATTGACATTGGAGATCGTTCATGCAGATGGTTCGAAAGAAGAGATCAAGCTGAACCACACATACAACGATCAGCAGATCGATTGGTTCAAGGCAGGTTCGGCGTTGAATTTGATTGCAGCCTCTGCGAAATAATATATAATAACACATTTATGAGGGGTAAGCATTTACCCCTCTTTTTTTTATGAAATCACTAATAGCAATTCTATTCATCTTTTCTTTTGTTCTTACGGTTAATGCTCAGGGTACTTTTACAGGGGATAATAGAATTAAAGTACATGCCTATATTGGAGGACCGTCGTTATCCAAAACTTTGTTCAAGTTTTCTGGCGAACTAAAGGAAAAGATCTCCTATACAAATACTCCATTATTCGGTGGAAATTTGGAGATCTATCTGTCTAACTGGTTTTCCATTGGAGCAGAGCTTAATTATCGAAATTCTAGAATAGGATATGAGATAGTCGATTCAACTTTATTT
>SBGS01000186.1 GCA_006226555.1 Bacteroidota bacterium | reverse complement strand
TGTTGCTGATAACGATGCTAATATGTTCACTTTGGAACTCATAGTCTAGATCTGCTTGAAGCGTGTATTCTGATCTCAACGTTCTATCTCCTATTTCGTAGCGCAATGCTCCATGATGCTCTCCATCAGACAAGAGTTCAGAAACATGAGGTGCCCTATACCCACTTGAAATATTCAAGCGATAAATATGTCGTGAAAAACTGCGAACAAATCCTATGGAGAAATTTGGCGCATAATAAGTACTTTCCAAAGAATCACTTTTTACCCATAAGTTCCGCTGATCCATACGCGCTCCTACTTGTACATCCATTTTGCCGGACTTCAGGTAAAGAATACCATACACTCCATTATCAAGTTGTTGATAATCTGGTATTAACCTCTCTTCTGCTTTAGGAGCATTTGTATTTCCCTGATAAAATCCCTGATATCCATAAACGAATCTAAGCGCATCCGTTTTTACATGTGTAAAACGGACACTGGCCATAAAATTATCTAGCTGCAGATGCAATGCAGGAATTGTATTCTTGTCCTCAAATTCGAACAATTCATTTCTAGAGAAGGCCAACAATGTTTGAAGCTCATTTTTATTGAAAAAGAACTTATTCTCCACTGCTCCCATATGCAGGATATTTCTTTGATATGGAATTTCTCTTTCTCTAATTTGAATGTCCGACTGAAACTCCAATGGATCAATTATGGAATCATGCGTGTGCCCCGGAATACCCGTTGTAAGGAACGAATAAAGATAACGAGCATGTATCACCCAATTTTTCTTCACATACGACATATTAAACTTCGAACCGTGCTGCGTATACCGCGAGTTTTCCAGATACTTTTTATTGGGAAGCTGATAATCCGCATAACTGGAATAAAGTCCGCCAATATTAAATCTGAAATTCCCTTTTGAAAGTCCATACACCAATGAATTCGAAGTTCCGGCATTAACAGATTCAAATTTTGTATTTACTTCAAGTTTTTGTTTTCCGATATTCGGGTACGGCGCATCGATCAAATAAATAACTCCTCCAAAAGCATCTGAACCATACAACAGCGATGATGGACCTTTGATAACCTCCACTGCACCGACTCCCAGTTCAGAAATTCCCAGCCCATGGTCGCCTCCCCATTGCTGATTGTTCAATCTCACTCCATTGATGAGTGTCAACACTCGCAGACCTTGCATACCACGAATGACAGGCTTAGAAATTCCCGCCCCTGTTGATGCTACTTGTACCCCATTTATGTTTGAAATGGCTTCAGAAAGATTTGAAGACTGGATAGTATTTAAGTCTTTGAGGCTTATGCGATCTATTTTAAAGACATTTTCTCGAGACAATCCGCCACGAGGAGATGAAACTACCACATCCTCCATATCTAAATGAGTAGGCTCCAGACTTATAGTCAAAGGAAGATCTTCTGAGCTTATCTTCATTAATTTCGTTTGATAAAACTCTGCCGAAACCTTTATCTCATTAATGTTGGGAAGAATAATATCAAATGAGAAGTTTCCATTTGTATCTGTATATGTACCTACTTGTACATTTGTTATGTACACCGCCGCAAAAGGAACGGGCTCTGAAGTTTCTGCATCAATTACACGCCCGGAAATTTGTTGTCCAAGCAATACTGATGGTAACAACGCAACCAACAGCAACAATAAATTATATTTCATTGGATTTGACTAAATCAATTAATTAAACCTGAATACCTACTGATTCAAGCCAATGAGGGCGGACCTCTTAATTGATTTAGACTTACGGATTCATTCGTAACAAGCTCAATGCGTTTTGCTACGTATGGAACTTCAATTTGCTGTTTTACCGGTACCCAGTTAAATTCACTGGCACTGTAGAAACCAAGGTCAAAAGTACAGATGAAGCAATCTTCTTGTTCAATCTGAAAATCGGTATCTAGCGCTTTGTCTTTTATTAATCCTGAAGATGCAGTATGACCATGGTCCGAACAATCGTGAACCAATTGTCTTGGCACGTTTAAAAACGTGAGACAAAACAAAATGGATATGGCCACTAATCTTTTCACTCCTCAAAAATATTAAAAAATCAAATTAGCATTTAGCTGTTTTTTTCTTTTTACCAATTCTCCCCCTCTTCTTCATGTTATCGATATAATCGGGAATATAAGGCACTTTGCAGGATGTACTACCCATTTCCACGTGAACTTTTCCTATCCTTTTCCCAACCTCAATGCAATACTCCGTCAAATCAGAACACCCTCCACCTGCTGCAATTACAAAACCATTCATGGTATATGCAACACGGCCCTCCACATGATCGATTTCCCGTTCCACGCGATCAACCAGTTCTTTAAAAAATTCAGTTGACAAATCACTTTGATCGGTAATTCCAATATACGCGCTCAAAGCTGCCCATGCAGCCTCTTGACGTTTATTTGACGGATCATTTATCCATTCCTTGCAAATAGACAAACAATGGTCGCTCTCAGCTAAATTCCAAGCCAATGCGTACTCTGTTACCATATACCAGGTTGATGTATCAGCCCATTCCTCGAAAGTCGGCTGATCAAACTTTTTTGGATCGGCTATCAAGCCCGCAAAATACTGCGCATCACCATTTTTTGTGCGAAAAAGCTCTAAGGCAAGCTCATGGTTTATCTTAATGGCTTTTTGAAGAGGCTTCATGTCCCCTACTTTAACACCAAACACTTCAGCATTACATCCGTGATTTTGATAGATTTTTCTTGTTTGCTCACTTCCTTTGGAAGCAAGGTAATCCATCACTTCGGTTTTTGTCATATCAGTTGATACCCGCTTCTTTAAGACATTTCTTTACCTGTTTTTCGTGTTTCACACGTTCCTCAGGCGTTTGATTAGGATTTT
>SBGS01000031.1 GCA_006226555.1 Bacteroidota bacterium | reverse complement strand
TGGGATGATTCTTCCCTTACAATCTTTAGACAGGTTGAAAAGGGTATATCGCGATACCCCTCAGGTTCAAATGCCACCGTGGACGCACGTGACGTGGCAGAGATCATGATAAAACTCATGGACGCTGATATTTCGGCTCAACGATACCTTTGCATCGGAAGCAATCAATCTTTTAAGGATCTGACTACTGAGATAGCTATTCAGCTGAACAGGAAACCTCCATCAAAGCCAGCTCCAAAATGGATGGTAAAAGCTGTAAAACTGATCACTGATCCATTCCTGTTCATCTTAGGAAAGAGAAGTGTGATTACTCGCGATACACTTGTCAGCCTCTTTTCCGATAGACGCTATTCAAATGAAAAAGTCCGCCTTGCTTTAAATTTCGAATTCAGAGACCTAAAAGAGCAGGTACGGAACGGTATAGCAGGCAGGATAAAATAATCCTACTCGTAAAAAGAATAATCCAGGAAGCGTAAGATCATCATGAAATTAGTGCTCACCTGTCGTGTTATTACCGAAGATAACAGTCTTGATCTGCTGTTATAAACGATCTGAATATCGGTTGTAAAGACGCCTTTTCTGTAAATATGCTTTTCGACCAAATTTCCGAGCTCATCGTATTTAAACTTTAACTCTTCAAGCGGTTCGGGATCTTTATTGCTCAATTTACGGATGGCACCGAGTTTACCTTGTTCATTGTATGCGTAATGATAAGTGTATACATCCCCAGTCATTTTGATCCGTTCAATTCTTTCTACCAGATAACCATCCTTGTTGTAATTGTAAAATTCCTCCATGTAAGGAAGATTATAATTATTGAATCGCGTACGTTTTGTTTGCAGATCGAATTCCTGATACTCATAAGTCTCTTTGTTAAAAGAGAGTGTACGGACCACATTTCCCAAACTGTCTATCATTTCGGTAAAGTGCTCCTCAGCAATTACCCGATCCTTATCATCATAGGTATAATGGATCGCTAAGTAGCCGTTTTGATCTGACTTCCTATATACCGAAAGTCGACCCACATCATCATATGTATATCTGTTCCAGGTCGTGTCTGTACTTCCATCATCCGTACGCGTCTCAAAAGTATAGCTCAGCTGCCCTTCACGGTCAAACGCGTAAACATAGTTGAAGGTTGTATTTCGCATAACCTCTCCCTGCTTTTTATACACAAAGGTGCCTTTCAACTCTTTCAACTTGTTCGAACGAATAAATTCAGTATTGAAAAAAGGTTTATCCGTAAAAGCATCTCCCATACGGTTATCCAACACCTGAGCAGACGTCAATTTAGAAAGCACAATAAATATGACCAAGAGAATTCTCACACCGCGAATTAAACAAGATATATGCCCAATTTTCTTTGAGGCAATGGGCTTTTATTCATAGTTTGTTCTTCATAACTGTCTCAACGGCTTCTGTTACAGATTGTGATGGCTTCAAACAATAGCCTTGGGCACATACATAGATCATATTCTCATCTGTTTTGTGTCCATCAAATACCGGCGGTAATTCCTCACCTTTCTGATAAACGACCACGCCATAAGGCAAGCCTTGTTGTGCCAATTCAAACGCATTTAATTTTGCATCCGATCCGGTGCAAACATATTCATAGCAACCGAAAACAATATGATTCAATAAATACGCCCAATTAGAATAACCGGAACCATAGCTTTCCATACCATCATATACATTTGCCAGCATTTGTTTTGCGCGATCAATATATTCCTGTTTATGTAAAAGAATTCCCAGCTGATAGAGATTTCTCGCCATTACAGAATTGCCGGATGGAATAACATTATCGTTTATTTCCATTTTTCTTACGATAAGCTCAGTACTACTTGGAGTGAAGAAAAACATTCCGGAAATATCATCGCTAAACTCATTTATACATGATTCGGTTAAGTTGTTAGCAATCTTTATCGCGTCTATATCGCCCTCCATGTAATAATAAGAGATCAAGGCATCAATTACGGCAGCGTAATCCTCTAGAAAGGCAGGAATACTCACCTTGTCGTTTTTGTAATTCCGAAAGAGTCGGCCTTCCTGATCAATCATTTTTTCCCTGATCCAACGATAATTCCTGATGGCCAATTTACGATCACGATCATTTCCGAAAACACGATACGATTCGCATAATCCCTTCAAAACCATGGCATTCCAACTGGTCAGACATTTGTCATCACGTCCCGGATAAACCCGATCCTTGCGTAAGGATAAGATCTGATCATTCATCAGTGAAATACGCCTTTCTAATTCTTTTTGATCTATGTTCAATTCCTGGATGATCTCACGATCACTCTTGGTACGCAACAGAATATAATATCCATCTTCCCAGTATGCACGCTCACCCTGAGCATAGTATAATCCGAAGAAACCATTTGTGATCTCGTTCAGGTGTTTGATCTCTCTAGCTGTCCAGATGTAGTACTTTCCCTCCACTCCTTCGCTATCAGCATCCAAAGCCGAAATGAACGCTCCTGATGGGTCCAGCATTTCTCTTTCCAACCAATCAATGGTTTGATCAACGATCCGCTTATACATTGGATCTTTAAACACTGTAAAAGCTCTCGCATAAGTATAGATCAATTGCCCGTTGTCGTATAGCATTTTCTCAAAGTGCGGAACCTTCCAGATCATGTCCACCGAATAACGAGCGAATCCTCCTCCAGCCTGATCATATATTCCACCCATTGCCATTTTATCCAATGTCAAGGCAACAAACTCCTTTACTTTTTCATCACTTGTTTGCAAGGCGTAATCCAGAAGAAAATCAAGATTACTAGGTAAGGGAAATTTAGGAGCTTTTGAATTTCCACCATAATTCATATCAAAGCTCTTTTTCCATCTCAACACAAG
>SBGS01000304.1 GCA_006226555.1 Bacteroidota bacterium | reverse complement strand
AGTGTTCTACGTCTCTTTTAACGATACGTCCTCCCTCACCTGTTCCAGGAACAAAGTTCAGGTCGATTCCTTTTTCATTTGCTAATTTCTTTGCAAGCGGTGAAGCGAAAACTCTTCCATTGGCATCAGAAACTGCTGGAGCAGCTGGTGCCAACGGTGCTGGCTTTTGAACAACCTTTGTTTCGGCTACTGGCTCAGGCTTAACAGGTGCCGGCTCAGGTTTCACATCTTCTTTCTTATCTTCTGCAGGAGCTGCCGCTTTAGCTTCGGCAATGATCTTGTTTACATCCTCTCCTTCTTTACCTATGATCGCTAAAAGAGCATTTACAGGTGCTGTAGCTCCTTTTTCTACTCCAATGTGCAGTAATACACCGTCATAGAAAGATTCAAACTCCATAGTAGCCTTATCTGTCTCGATCTCAGCTAAAACTTCACCTGATGAAACTTTATCTCCAACTTTCTTCGTCCACTCTGCTACGACACCTTCTGTCATCGTGTCGCTTAGTTTCGGCATGTAAATGATCTCCGCCATTTTCTAGTGTCTTTTATTTAGTATTCCTTAATAAATGGATAATCCGGTTCAACGTATACGTCTTCGTATAATTCACTTCCTTCAGGGTAAGGTGAATTTTCTGCAAAATCAACAGATTCCTGAACTTCTTTTTTCACCCATTCATCGATCTCGTCAAGCTCTTTCTGAGACAACCATTTGTTTTCTTTGATCACATTCAAACAATGTTCGATCGGATCTTGCTCCATCCATTCAGAAACTTCTTCTTTCGTTCTGTATTTCTGAGGGTCTGACATGGAGTGTCCCTTGTAACGATAAGTTCTAATATCCAGTAAGGTTGGGCCTTCTCCTTTTCTAGCGCGCTCGGAAGCTTCTTCAATTGCTTCGTGTACCGCTTCTGGTCGCATTCCATTGACCACTTTTGAAGGCATTTCGTACGATAATCCTATTTTCGAAAGATCGGTAACATTCGTAGTTCTTTCTACTGACGTACCCATCGCGTAATTGTTGTTCTCAATAATAAAGATCACAGGTAATTTCCAGTTCATCGCCATATTGAAAGTCTCATGAAGAGCTCCCTGACGAACTGCCCCGTCTCCCATTGATACAAACACGACATTACCTGTCTTGTTATATTTCTCTGCAAAAGCAACTCCTGCTCCCATCGGGATCTGAGCACCAACAATTCCATGTCCTCCCATGAAATTCACTTCCTTATCGAAGAAGTGCATTGAACCACCTTTTCCCTTAGAACATCCAGTAGATCTTCCGTACAGCTCAGCCATTAATACACGAGGGTCAGTTCCAAGCGCGATTGGATGGGCATGATCACGATATGCTGTCATGTGCTTATCTCCTTTCTGACATCCACTTGCAGTACCGACAACAATCGCTTCTTGACCAATGTATAAATGGCAGAAACCACCAAATTTCTGTTGGATATACAACTGACCTGTTTTCTCCTCGAACTTACGAATGAGAAGCATGTCCTTATACCACTTTACGTATGTATCCTTTGAAAATTTTGTAGCCGACTTTGCTGTTTTGGCTTTCGACGTTTTACTCTGAGTTTTAACAGCCATATCTTTTCACATGTTTTGGGGAAGCAAATATATCAATTTATGTAAGGAACGATCAAGGTTTACGAATAAATAATTGTGCAATGTCTGCTTTGGGTATTTTAAATTCTGTTGGCCCCATGGCGTACGCTGTCACTTCATAATTATTGTAAAAAATCATAAGGTCTCCATTCACGAAATAGAAGTTTTCATTCAGATGAAAAGTATTGTCCACAAACCAAAATCCTTCTTCACTTAGATCTGCGTCTAGCGGCAAATCGCGTTCCTTTCTAAAGAATGGCTCGGCTATTACAGTCAACTCATCTACATTACTAAAGAAATCCTTAAGATAAAGGCGCTGACCTGTTTTTTTGTCAAAATGAAAATACTCAACCGAACTGTTTGGATGAGCGCCTCCAGTGTAATCATAAACAAGTAACATCAAGGTGACATATTTCTTATGCTCTCTGATCTGAACACTCGCATCTAGGAACCAGGGATTGAAATAATCTTCCTCGATCAGCTCATACTGAGCCTTCTTGAACTCTTCGGCACTTGTTCTTATAAATTCCAGATCCGGAATGCGAACATTGGACTTCGTTTCATTGATCGTAATCAACTTTACAAACTCTAAAATCTTACGATTGACAGAATCTCTGTATGCAAGATCATTGTTGTCGTAATAATCAAACAGGATGTTCACACTTGAGGTATCAGTACCCACGGGGTAAGATAACGACAGCTCTCCATGCAAAGACTTCTTTCCTTGGCTGTGTGCATTGAATTGAGCAGCAAAAAGAAGGAATGCGATAATGAACCTGTTTATCATTGTCCAAAAGTTAACGGTAAAAGATCATTCGCAGAATTGAAGACGGTAGCCTCGTCATTTTTATCCACCAGAATTATACGGATAGCTCCGTGTTGTCTCATTTCCGACTCACTCATCACCTGTCTACAGCCACCACATGGAGACAAGATGGCTCCATCAGCTAATAGCTCACCTTCTGCTACGATCGCCATAGTTTTAACTTTTACTCCCGGATATTGAGCTCCAGCCGCAAATAATGCGACGCGTTCAGCACAAAGACCACTTGGATAGGCAATGTTTTCCTGATTACTTCCCGATACAACCCGTCCGTTCTCCAATAACAACGACGCTCCAACCTTAAACTTACTGTACGGAGCATATGCATCTTCACTGATCTTCCGTGCTGCTTTCACTAATTCCACTTCCTGATCAGTAAGATCAAGCAGAGCGCACTGTTCATATTGTATAACGATCTCTTTTCTCATTCTTTTTATTT
>SBGS01000227.1 GCA_006226555.1 Bacteroidota bacterium | reverse complement strand
GTTTCAATATGTTTGTCAATATCTGGATAAAGCATTGGTAGGTTGACGGCAAATGGTTTGTCAGTCGCTTCTTTGCATTTTCTGACCTGCTCATCCAGAATTTCCGGATACATCGATCCGGAACCAATGATTCCAAGTCCCCCTGCATTTGAAACTGCTGAAGCCAGCTCCCAACCAGAACACCAGATCATTCCAGCCTGGATAATTGGGTATTCTATATTGAAGAGAGATGTTATTCTATTTCCCATATTGAAATTTTGTTTAAAAATAGCTATTTCAGCGATTTTAAGATGAGGTTTTGTCGACTTGGAAGAATGTTGTAATTTAGATTCATGCCTGAAACGATTTTCAGATACCTACTGCTCTTCCCTTACTTTACAGCATTGGGATTTTTTTCATTTTCACAAGAGGTGAAGCATGAGCATTCTGTGTATCACAGTTTTATCGAAAATAAAGGACAATGGCCCAAAGAGGTATTGTTTAAAACATCCTTTGACGGAGGAAACCTATGGATCCAACAACGTAAGTTTGTTTTTCACCTACAGGATTTCTCTATTCTACATCAGAATCACACAGGTTCTAAAAAGGAGATCAAAGCGCCTGAGGGAATTCCTCAGACCGTTTTTCATCTCAATTTCCCCGGGGCAAACGAAGTACATGATATAGAGCGATCAGAACGAACTGCTGCTTACACCAACTATTTTATTGGCAATGATCCTAGTAGATGGTCATCGGGAGTATACGGTTATGGAGAGGCTACGCTAAAGAATTTCTACAATGGTATCGATCTCAAGTTAATTGAACAAAAAGAAGAACTTAAGTACGAATTTCATGTAAGTCCTGGTGTTGATCCGAATGTAATTGCCATGGAATACGCAGGGTATGAATCTCTCTCTGTAGACAAAAAAGGAAGATTGATCGTTCGAACGGTCTTAGGAGAGGTGATTGAGGAAAAGCCTTATGTATACCAGATCGTTAATGGTAAGATAAAAGAGGTGGAATGCGCATTTGTTGTAAATGGGGATAAAGTATCCTACAAGCTGGGTAGTTACAATAAAAATGTAACGCTGATCATAGACCCTACGCTTGTGTTTGCTACGTATTGTGGTTCTCCAACGGATAATTTTGGAATGACTGCGACATACGGTAATGATGGTACGGCTTATTCTGCCGGGACCGTGTATGGAAATGCTTATCCTATGCCTGACCCGTTTGCTTACGATATCAGCTCAAATTTCACCGTACCAAATAATGGGACTTACGGCATAACGGATGTTTTTATTTCCAAATATTCTGCCGATGGAACGACTATGCTGTGGTCAACGTTTTTGGGAGGAGGTGATGGTACACAAGGAACCGAAAC
Organism: Bacteroidota bacterium; assembly: GCA_006226555.1. Taxonomy (GTDB): domain Bacteria; phylum Bacteroidota; class Bacteroidia; order Flavobacteriales_D; family Crocinitomicaceae; genus UBA4466. The sequence continues at coordinate 1,530 of SBGS01000227.1, read as the reverse complement.
GGCTCATAGTTTAATATGCGATGCACAGGATAACGTTTATATCTATGGAGCGACTTCAAGCACTGATTTCCCAATACAAGGTGGTTATCAGTCAAGCCACGCCGGAGGAGTTAGTAACAGTAACTTCCTGTACAATGGCGTTTATTTTACAGCTCAGGGAACCGATATATTCGTTGCGAAAATATCTGCAAACGGACAGAATTTGCTGGCTTCAACTTATTTCGGAGGATCCTCTAATGATGGGATCAACTACAAAGTAACGTCCGGGATATACAACAGTGCCGCTCTCTACGATTCATTGACAACGAACTATGGCGATCAGTTCAGAGGGGAGATCATGCTGGACCCTGCAGGTAATTGTCTGGTTGCGTCATGTACGCGTTCTTTGGATTTTCCTGTTCAATCCGCTTTTCAATCTTCGATAGGAGGTAATCAGGATGGAGTTTTGTTTAAACTGACCAATGACCTGTCTACCTTGGTATGGTCAAGCTATTTCGGTGGATCAAATAATGATGCCTGCTACTCTGTAAAAGTTGATTCCTCCGACAATGTAGTATTCTGCGGTGGAACAAGCTCGGCAGACCTATTCACCACTCCAGGATCATGGCAAGGAAGTTACGGTGGGGGAAAAACGGATGGTTTTGTGACAAAACTGGACCCGTCGGGAACAACGATCCTTGCATCTAGTTTTCTCGGAATGAACTTGTATGATCAGGCATTTTTTGTTGAGATAGACAGAAACGATAATGTTTTCGTTGTTGGTCAATCAAGTGGAGGAACGTTCCCGGTGATCAATGCTCCTTTCGTGAATCCAAATAGTGGACAATTCGTAGTAAAGCTTGAGCCTACATTAAGTGCGGCGCTCAACTCCACGGTATTCGGAAACAGTAATGGAAACTTTAATATATCACCCTCAGCTTTCTTGGTCGACATCTGCGGAAACATATACATTTCCGGATGGGGCGCAAACATATTACAAAGTGTTCCGTTGAGTGGTATGCCTGTTACAGCCAATGCGTTTCAACAAACGCCTGCGAACGGGTTCGATTTTTATTTATTGGTGATCGAACGTGAATTTGCAGGAATGCTATACGGTTCATATTTGGGAGGTCCTGCAGCCGATGAACACGTAGATGGTGGTACTTCTCGTTTTGATAAGAATGGAGTTGTTTATCAGTCCGTTTGCGGGGGATGTGGAGGTAATTCAGATTTTCCTACCACCTCAGGAGCTTGGTCATCTCAAAACCTAAGCACAAACTGTAATAACTTGATCTTCAAGTTTGACTTCGAATTGATACCGAATGCTGAATTTACGGTAGATGACAACCTAGGTTGTGCATCCTTTGAAGTAACTTTTGAGAATTTTTCTACTCAATCCGATTCCTACTTGTGGGATTTTGGCAATGGTGATACATCGTCCGTCATTTTTAACCCGACCTTGATCTATGATACTCCCGGTATTTATGACGTTTATCTGTATGTGACGGATAGTATTTGTTTGCTGACAGATACAGCTCAGATCACGATAAC
>SBGS01000052.1 GCA_006226555.1 Bacteroidota bacterium | reverse complement strand
CATGACCTATCTCCCCTTGTCTTTTTTGGCGGCATATCAGTTATATCATTTCGGGCTGAGTAAAAAGCTGAGATTTACATATATTCTTGTTGGTCTTTTGATATCCCTATTGCTGTTCGCTGTACCATACTTATTCGTAAATAAAGAGCTCCTATACCCTGTTATTAATGACCAGTTCGCTTTGATGGCATTAAAGTATGGCCCTAAGATATCCTGGTTACACCTCTTTTACTTTTTGCCGTTTGTCATTGGTTTATTCATAGGCCTTAAATGGATAAAACAAGGGGATTCATTAAAATATGGTGTGTCGGCATTCTTAGGCACAGGTATTACTTTTGCATTGATCATGCTATTTTTCCTTCCTCGCGTAGAACAAAACACGCAAGGAGCTGGAATCGATTTTGCCCAAAAAGTTTCAGAAGAAGACTGTTATTTTGATGCGATTGGCTATAAAAGCTACATTCCATATTTCTATGGAAAGATTCCGTACAGAGAGGATGAAAAATCAAGAGATCTGGAATGGCTGATCGACGGAGAAACAGACAAACCTGTCTATTTTTTATCCAAATACGATTACACATTTCTGGAAAGCAGGCCGGCCTTTAAGAAAGTGAAAGAAGCAGGTGGGTTTATTCTTTGGAAAAGAGAACCAAATCAGTAAGTATACTTTAATTCCACCAGGGTTGCACCAAATCCATTCGGTGTGTAATGCTCGTTGTGACAAATTGCACCATTGATACCACGTAGATACAGATGTACTTCTCGCCTTAAGACACCTTGTCCTACACCATGAATAACCAATACTTTTCTGTATTTCTTCTGCATAGCATCTTCCATGAAATGCCTCAGTACTTTCATTTGATACTGTACGATCTCATGGTTCGACATGTTTAATGTGGAATCCAATAGCTGTTCAATATGCAGGTCGATCTCAGGTATTCCAATGTTACTATTTGAGGGCTTCCTACTTGATTTACTCAAACTTTCGATCGGCAACTCGGGCAGCTCATCTTTGGAGAGCTTTTTAGTGTGCATTTTGCAAATCTCCCCTGCATTGTACTTCTTCTTGAAACCATCTTCATCTTCGATCATATAAAAGCCTCCTGGCAGGACCTCTATAACTTTTCCCGTGCCTGTTTCATGAAGGAATAATACTTTTTCACCAAGTGAGAAACTCATAGTTGATCAAATAGTAAAAAGGAAACCAGCCAATTGAAATTAACCGAAAAATAAAGGATAAAAGGTAAAGCAAAGGCAGCTCCCCATATCAATAGGATAGCGAACTTAAAGAATACTCCAGCATCTTGTTTCACAGGCGTTTTAAGCACATTGTTGACCTGAGAAGCCAAAATAGGATCCGACTCTTCTTCGCTCACAAGCTCCACATAATTCTTCAGTTGTGGAGTATTATTCAAGAGTATTTCTTTGATCCGAATAAAATCTCTGTTGGAGAGCAGGCGGTAGCTCACCTCATAATTGATCTTCTCCTCACTGAATTCTTTATGCATTAAATGTTGTTTCTGAAGCGCTCTTACTCTAAACGACATAAGAAATCCAAAAACAATGATCACGAAACTATCGAGAATCCAACCCAGACCAATGATCAATAAGGAAGAGATCAGAGCAAAAGCCATTAAAAACAGCTCTGTATTTCTTTTCACGAATAACTTGAACAACTGTCCTCCATCCAACGGATCAAGAGGAAATAAATTCACAATGTTAAGCAGTATAAAAAGTGAACTCAATTCTACCATCCAGTACCAGTGATAGGTCAAGCCAAGGTAAAAAAGAACTGTTCCAATGATCAAGCCCGGTATAGGTCCTGAAAGTGTCACTATATAGCTCTGTCGTTGCGAATATTCTTGCTTTTTACCCTGAACGAATGCTCCCATTAAAGGAATGAACAACATCCGAACATTCTCATAACCGAATAATTTCATGGCAAAGAAATGCCCTAATTCATGTATGATCAAAACGATCAGAAGATATACTATGAAATTAACCTCATTTCCAAAGAACAGAAGAAAAACAAGTACGAAGAGCACGATTGAAAAAACAGTCACTGCAAGACTGCTCTTCACCTTTGGTTCAACCAACTCAGGCTTAGGAGGATAATAATCGAATTCTTCCATTTCCCTAAGTTACAAAATTTACTTACCGCTATGAAAGCGAGCGAAATCTTTTGCAAAGTAGGTCAGGATCCCATCGGCTCCGGCTCTTTTTATCGAAAGCAAACACTCATTCATGGCTGCATTATAATCCAACCATCCATTCCTAGCTGCTGCGTGGATCATGGCATACTCACCACTCACATTGTAAGCTGTAATAGGAAGCTCGGACGATTCTTTAAGTAAATGAATCACATCAAGGTAAGCCAAGGCCGGCTTAACCATTAACATATCTGCTCCTTCTACGGTATCAAGCTCTGCTTCAATAAGCGCTTCAAACTTATTGGCAGGATCCATTTGGTAGGTCTTTTTGTCTCCAGATTTCGGTGCTGAGTCCAATGCTTCTCTAAATGGGCCATAAAAAGCACTTGCATATTTCGCACAATAAGACATGATACTAACCTCCTCGAAATCGTGCATATCCAAAGCCTCTCTTATCACTCCCACTCGTCCATCCATCATATCACTTGGCCCGATAATATCAAAACCTGCTTCCGCTTGTGCAACAGCCATTTTTGCTAAAACCGGCAAGGTTTCGTCATTCAAGATCTTACCATTCCTAACTATTCCATCATGACCGTCTGAAGAATAAGGGTCCAGGGCAACATCACTCATTAAGACCACTTGCGGAAATTGTTCTTTAATTTTTCTTGCGACTCTCAAATAAAAATTATCGGAAGCATAACTGTAAGAACCTACCGCATCTTTCAAAGAATCATCTACCGCAGGAAA
>SBGS01000232.1 GCA_006226555.1 Bacteroidota bacterium | reverse complement strand
AAAAAGAAGCTTTTTTCTTTAAGAAGCCATGCATTATTCTTCGTCCGGAAACGGAATGGGTTGAGATCGTCGAAAATGGTAATGCGATTATCGCAGATGCGGATCAAAAGAGAATTTTAGAGGCGTATCGACAATTGTCATTAAAGACTGATTATACTTATCCTTCCTTTTACGGAGATGGTAAAGCTGCAGAGTTCATATGTTCATGTATCGTAAATGATATTTGATCCATGGTGTTGGTATTAGTTGATGCGATCACTCCACGTCTGACGTATACGTTTGATTTTATTTTCGGCGAAAGAGGAGTGTCCTATGAGCTTACTACATCGCATTTCGATTTTGAGGAGAGAGACGTTTCGTATAGATTAAATTACTCAGAACGAACTTCATCTATCGCTCGACATATTGTTCCATCTACTTTACTCAGAGAAAGCCAGTTGCGAAATGTAGCAATTGATAAAGGGTTATTTGAAGAAGAAGAATGTCTTGAGTTTGACGGAATTGCAGACCCGGTAGCTTCTGTTTTTTATGTTTTGTCGCGTTATGAGGAATATGGTTTACCGGAAATTGATGAGCACGGCAGGTATAAAGCGGTAAACTCCGTTCAGGTTCGTTATAACTGGATCGAAAAAGTTGTTTGCGACAGGTGGTCCAAAGCCATAATTGAATTCATTTTCCCTGAACTCTATATCGAATCAGAGCTAAGGTATCATCTGATCCATCCGACTTTGATTGTTCCTACCTTCGATATTGATAATGCCTTTGCATACAAACACAAGGCAGGAGGTCGTGTTTTCATGTCTGTTATGAAGGATCTTCTGAATTTGAATTTTCAGCGAATTCGTGAACGCATAATTGTTTCAGGTGGTGCGGATGATCCTTACGACACATACGGAAAGATTGAAGATGTTGGATCAAAATATGAACACACAAGAGTTTTTTGGTTGGTTAGATCCAACGGGGATAAAGACAGGAATGTTCCAATACAAAATAAAGCCCATCAGGAAACGATAAAGCGTATTTCTAAAGTTGCAACATTAGGGATTCACCCATCTTACGGATCAGAAGGCAATGCTGGAGAGATAGAGAATGAGATCAAGGATCTTGAGGGGGTTTTGGGTAGCGCGATTACCTGTTCCCGTTTTCATTATTTAAAATTCAGGCTTCCGAAATATTACCAGGCATTGGTCGCGAACGGAATTGAAGAAGATCATTCTATGGGGTATGCTGAGAAAATAGGATTCCGTGCAGGAACTTCGAGACATTTTAAATGGTTCGATCTAGAGCAGAATAGGGTAACTAAGCTTTGGATACATCCGTTCGCTTATATGGATGGGACATTAAATGAGTACATGGGATTAACAGCTGATCAGGCATCTGAAAAAATCAGCGAATTATATCATGAAGTAAAAAAATATGGAGGTGATTTTCGTTTCATTTGGCACAATGAAACCATCAATAATAAAGGGAAATGGAACGGATGGTTAAAGGTCTTAGATCACTCCTTAACTTTGAAAAATGGATAAAAGAGTTGTTTTATTTTCTGCAATATTTATTCTTGCAGGGGTCATATTAGGAGCATTTGGGGCACATACACTTAAAGCACTGATCGTTGAAAAGAAACTGGTTTCGTTCGAAACAGGTGTACGATATCAATTGATCATGGGAGTTGCATTGCTAGCGATCAGTTTATGGAATGAAAATAAAATCGATCTAAAATGGTTTAATCGTCTTTTGATCAGCGGAACACTGCTTTTCAGCTGTTCGATATATTTTCTTGCGATCGAAGATCTGCTTGGGGTTTCGTTATCTTTTCTCGGTCCAATTACTCCTCTGGGAGGAAGCTTAATGATCATCGCATGGATCATTTTTATACAGAGAATAGTTAAGAGTTAATTGCTTCCTTTTGCATAACTTTATAATGTGTCACATCGGACAATTAAAATAACGGTACTCGGATCGGGAACATCGCAAGGAGTTCCTGTAATCGCCTGTGATTGTGATGTATGTCATTCTTCAGATGCTAAGGATAATCGACTTCGAAGCTCCATAATGATCACGATCGATGAACGGAATTACGTGATCGATACAGGTCCTGATTTTAGACAGCAAATGCTACAGGCGGAAGTGAAACGCCTGGATGCGATTTTGTTTACGCACGAGCATAAAGATCATATCGCCGGAATGGATGATATCAGGGCATTCAATTATCGCACGCAGCAGCCAATGAGGGTTTTCTGTGACTCTCGTGTAGAGGAGGCATTGCGACGTGAATTCTATTATGTTTTTGCAAATGAACGATATCCGGGTGTTCCCAGCGTGGAGATCAATAAGATCCAAAATGAGACATTTAGTCTGGATGGAGTGGATGTATTACCGATAGAAGTTATGCATTATAAGCTTCCCGTAATGGGATTTAGGATTCAGGATTTCGTTTACATTACGGATGCTAAGACGGTGTCCGAAGAGGAAAGAAATAAAGTGCGTGGAGCAAAAGTGCTTATTGTTAACGCTTTACACCGAAGTCCGCATTTATCGCATTTTAACTTGGAAGAAGCATTGGATTTTATTGCTGATGTTAAACCTGATAGAGCCTATTTGACGCATATCTCACATTTATTTGGAAAGCATGAGGATATCATAAGAGAGTTACCGGAGAATGTCCAACTCTGTTACGATGGTCTTGAAATAATAGTGGATTAGCAATAAAATTCTGATAAATTTGTCAAAAATTTGAAGCATGGGAAATGACTTATTAAAAGGTAAAAGAGGAATTATTTTCGGAGCATTGAACGAGCAATCGATCGCGTGGAAAGTTGCAGAGCGTGCACATGAAGAAGGAGCGACTTTTGTTCTTACAAATGCGCCTATCGCAATGAGGATGGGAGAGATCAATAATCTAGCTGAGAAGACAGGTAGTAAAGTGATCCCTGCTGATGCTACGAGTGTTGAGGATCTGGAGAATCTAATTTCCCAGGCTATGGAAGTTCTTGGAGGTAAGATCGATTTCATTCTTCATTCTATTGGTATGTCTGTTAACGTTCGTAAAGGCAACCATTACACGGATGAAAATTATGATTATACAATGAAGGGCTTTGATGTTTCGGCATTGTCTTTCCATAAAGTGTTACAGACAGCGAAGAAGTTGGATGCAATGAATGAGTGGGGATCAGTTTTGGCCTTGAGTTATATCGCAGCTCAACGCGTATTCCCGGATTACAATGATATGGCAGATAACAAGTCATATTTGGAGTCTATTGCAAGGAGTTTTGGTTATCATTACGGAGTTGCTAAAAAGGTGAGAGTCAATACAATATCTCAGTCACCTACAATGACAACAGCAGGAAGTGGGGTGAAAGGATTTAATGAATTCATCAACTTCTCAGAAAAAATGTCGCCTCTCGGTAATGCTGATGCCGCTGCATGTGCTGATTATTGTATTGTTATGTTCTCAGATCTTACGAGATACGTTACTATGCAAAATCTCTTCCATGACGGTGGTTTTTCAAACACGGGAGTAACACAGGAAGTTATTGAGAAATTTGGTGCGTAAGCCCTCGTCAATAAAAATGAGAAATGCAGCTTCGGCTGCATTTTTTTATGGTTTACATCATAAAACATACTTTTCTCTCGTTCTTAAGAAAATCAATCACATGAAATTCCTACTAATTACATTGAGTGTTGCACTCACGAGCGCATTACATGCTCAACCTCTAAATTTGAAAGGGGATCAAGGAGGATTGCTTTCCCTTGGTGTAAGAACAACGGTGAGTACATTTAACGGTCACGCGGATGAAGGAACTGGAATGGGGATGGGGGGACAGTTTAGACTTCAGTTTGCAAATCGTTTAAATTCCGATTGGTTCTTCGATTATATGAGGAGCAATATTGGAGATTATGCTTCAAGAACTGATTATCATATTGGCTGGAGTGTCCTGTATTACTTTACAGATCAGCAGACACCACGTATCAAACCTTATATTTTGGCAGGTCATTGTTTTGATTATACACGATTGGTCTCCAATGCAGAACCTAATTTGTTTGATGAAAGATGGAGCTCTGCTGTTCAGGCGGGTGCCGGTATTCATTTTAACTTAACTGATAGACTCGATCTGTCTTTAGTTGGTCAGTATATGATCCATATAGGAAATGAGGTACATGCTGATCAGCATGCAGATGGTTCAGTTCATTTTCATGAAGAAAAGGGTGGTGCATCTTTGGAAGGACATTTACTTTTCAATATTGGGTTTCATTACAAAATTGCTGATCTATGGTAAGGTATCTTATGATGTTGTTTAGTGTGCTTTTCGCTCATCAAATGAATGCACAGGATATATACAAGGGCAGGAACACCCTTGAGGCATCGGCTACGATTGCGCCTTCCTGGATGTTAAATCGGAACGAGTCAAATTATTATCTCATGGGGTATCTGGAATATCATCTTTCTGAGCGATTCAGCTTCAGAGGTGATACCTATTTCTTTGTTGATTCAGATCAGGATTCTCCCTTTTTTCGGAATGCCTCAAGAACATTTTTCGGTGTTTACGCACATAGCCAAAAGAACAATTGGGATCGTTATATTGGATTTCAGCCGGGAATCTCACTCCTGACGAAGAATCCATATTCAGATGGGATTTATACGTTCGCTCCAATAGAAGCGCGCCTACAGGTTGTCCCTTCTTTTGCTTTAACTGCAGGGACTTCATTTTACGTTTGGAAATACTTTAATTTCTTTGCTAATCTCACTTACATTAATTCGACCCTTGGAGGAGTTGCCGGAGGGCCGTACAGAACAGATGAGTTTGTTTTTTCGGCAGGATTAAGCTTCCAGGTAGATTGCTCCAAAAAGAAATAACATCAGCTGATATCAAAGGGGATTTCAAAATACCTGACAGCTTCAATGACAGGGGTGTAGTACGTAGCATTTGTATAAATGATAAATTCATCCTGTTCAAGGTCACAAAATTCTGAAAGCCTCTTTAATACTTTTTTACCCCATTCGTTTTTATACGATTCAGATTGGTTATTCAGGTTAAGGTCATAGGGTTCGATGATCTCGTCGGGTTTGAGTAGACCATATTTTCCGGAAACTATAAAGTATCGATCCACCTTTTGAATGTCCAGGGCATCTTTGATCCAGGATTCGAAAAGAGAACTGCGGTACATTTCCCTGGCAGGTGCGGCGTAATCCACCTTTTCTTTTACACAAGCAATGAGAGCGATCTTCACCGGTCTAAATTAATCCCTTACCATTTAAGAATTCCTCAAGCGATTGATCGTCAGCAAACAAGACGTCACGTGCTTTAGAACCCTTGAATGGACCTATGATATTCATTCCTTCCAATTGATCGATCAAACGGCCGGCTCTGTTGTAACCCAATTTAAGTTTTCGTTGAAGTAGACTGGCAGAACCTTGTTGATGCGTAACAACGATGCGAGCAGCATCAGCGAATAGCGGGTCGAGATCTTCATCATCCATTGAACCACCACCGTCTGCTGACTCACCTATGTATTCTGGAAGATTATAAGCATCCGGATAGCCGCGTTGATCTCCGATAAAATCACAGATAGCTTCAACTTCCGGTGTGTCAACGAATCCACATTGCAAGCGAACCAGATCCTGACCCGTACTTACCAGCATGTCACCACGACCGATCAGCTGATCAGCTCCTGAAGCGTCTAGGATAGTTCGGGAATCAATTTTAGATAACACGCGGAATGCGATACGGGCAGGGAAGTTTGCCTTGATCATACCGGTGATTACATTTACTGAAGGTCGTTGTGTCGCAACAATGAGGTGTATACCGATGGCACGTGCAAGCTGAGCAAGTCGGGCAATTGGATGTTCAACTTCTTTTCCGGCAGTCATGATGAGGTCTGCAAACTCATCGATCAGTACAACGATGTATGGCAGGTATCGATGACCTTTTTCCGGATTTAATTTTCGTTTGATGAATTTTGCATTGTACTCTTTGATCGTACGAACATGAGCTGCTTTCAACAATTCATATCGAGCATCCATTTCGATGCACAGTGAATTAAGCGTATTCACCACTTTTGAAGTGTCTGTGATAATAGCGTCCTCTTCACCAGGTAACTTTGCCAAGAAGTGTCTTTCGATCTTATTGTAAAGTGTTAATTCCACCTTTTTTGGATCCACAAGGATAAATTTCACCTGAGAAGGATGTTTCTTATACAGAATGGAAACCAATATCGCGTTTAGACCTACTGACTTACCTTGTCCTGTAGCCCCTGCGACGAGAAGGTGAGGCATTTTCGTAAGGTCAAAGGTAAATGTCTCGTTGGTAATGGTTTTACCCATTACAATTGGTAGCTCGTAATCCGATTCCTGAAACTTTCTGGAAGCGATCAATGAGCGCATACTGACCATTTCCGGGTTACTGTTGGGAACTTCGATACCAATAGTTCCCTTTCCTGGAATAGGAGCGATGATACGAATTCCTAATGCTGCCAAACTCAAGGCAATATCGTCTTCGAGATTTTTGATTTTAGAGATCCTGACTCCTTTTGCCGGAACGATTTCATATAATGTAACGGTTGGACCTACCGTTGCCATAATGCGTTCGATCCCAATGCTATAATGTCCCAGAGTCTCAACGATCTTATTTTTGTTCGCTTCCAGCTCGGCCTTGTCAACATTTACTTCCTTCTTGCCATAATCCGTCAAAAGGTCAATGGAAGGGAGGGAGTAGCTCGAGAGATCGAGCTTTGGATCATATTCTCCTAGCTCATCTTGTGGGGCTTCAATTTGTTCATCAGTAAGCTCTTCTTCGTAAAGGTCTATTTCCGGAACTTCAATGGTAAAATCATCCCCTGAATTTTCTACCTGAAGAGGTGTGTTTTTTTGATCGGTAACTACCTCATCCTCCTTATCGAAATTATCGATAATGATACTTTCAAACTCAATATCTTCTCCTTCATCTTCATCCTCCTCAATTTCCTCGTCATCTAGAATGACAGTTTCCGAAACAAGATCGTTTTCTTTTTGCTCTTCTTTAAGCTCATTCGCTATATTTAGGTCAGTTTCACTGAGGAATTCATCGGATGCTTCTACTTGAGTTTCTACTTCTTTTGCCTTGATGAGACCTAACTTTGCAAGTAATCTACTTAATGCTTCATTAAACAGAAGGACGGCGAAAACATAACCTGTTGCGATGGTAAATACAATGGCTCCAAATCTCCCGAAAGTCATTTCAAGCCACTCATTCACGGAATAACCGAATCCTCCTCCAATAAACTGAGTCTTCTGCGCGAAATAAGCCAAGAAAACACTTGTCCAAACGGTAAATACAGCTATAATACCTGAAGATTTACCTAGCGGAAGGATCGTTATTCTAAATAGCAATTTTAAACCGTAAAGGAAAAGAATGAATGGGATTCCAAACGATGCCATCCCAAACCAGCGGAACATGAATAAATGGGCAAACCAAGCTCCGAATTTCCCTAGCCAGTTCTCCATTGCAGGAAGTTCCGTTCCATCGATGGCGTTTGTTTCAAATAGAAATTCAAATAAACCTTTCCCTAATACGCGATGCTGATCGATTTTCCATGTCAATAGGTATGAAAAGAAACTCAAAAAGAGAAAAACTGAGATCAAAAGGCACACTGTACCTACACTGCGACGCAACTTCTGTTCGTCGATTTTACCTTTAAGGTTTTGCAGCGGGGATGGTTTCTTGGCTTTGCTACTTTTTTTGGGCTTCGATTCCTTTTTGGCCTTTTTTGAAGCCTGTTTATTCGGAGCTGCCTCTTCTTCTGATCCGTCGTAATATTCGTTCTGTACGCTCATTGACACTTTTATACTTCAACGAAAATAAACCCTTTCGATACAAGTTTTAAGTGTTTTTACGTAAGCTTTACACAGGTAAATGTTAGTTATGAGACTAATTTGATCCGTTCAATTCTTCTTGAGTTCCCAATATGATATCTAGAAACTCATCCATCGTTACTCGTTTATAATCTGAAGGAATACCAAATAAATTTCGATCCGGGTGATATTCACTGAAACGGATCAGCTCATAATCGAGCACGCCATCGACTGTTACAATGCTAAATTTCACCAACAGACCAGGAACTTCAGGGAAGTTGTTCAAATACTTATTAGCGTATTTTTTAAGATACAGGAATTCGATCTCACCTTCAAATTCTTTGTGGGAGACCATCATTCTATTCGCTTTCATCCCAAGTATTTTACGCTTGAATATCTTCTTTTTGAACGAATACTTGCTGTTTGCCTTTAGACTGTCGGCTACTGGTAGTTGTTTTATGGCAAAATTGCCCATAGCTGTTTCAACCAGGATGTATCCTTTATCGAGTTCCATGTGACGTATGAATACCTGCCGTCCCAAAGATGGAGTGAAGTTCTCCGTTCTTGAAATAGTATCATTTGTGAAAATTGCCATACGATTGTCAGGTAAAAGTTGGCGAAGATTGGTATCTCGAGCAGTTATTTTGTACTCAAGCATGCCTTGAAAAGGCTTTTGACCGAAAACAATCGGGCTAAAAATCAGGACGATCAACAGGGGTCTTAAAAAAATCAGAATATTCATACAGTCTTCTAAACGTTATTTCAGAATATAAGTTACGCGTACAAACTTATTAACAAAGCGATAAATGCAGCTGATTATGCTATTTTTGCTGCATGTTTCAAAGAATTTTCTATGAATCGCAACATCACATTTTTAGTTAATAAATCGGAAATCACGGCAGGAACAAGGGGAGCGTCTTTAGGTCCTGAAGCCATAATCGCTGCAGCACGCAAGAAAGGGTCTGAGCTATTTGGCGTAAATGATCTCCTTTGGATCAAAGATGAAAATTACAGATTGGATCTTCCTGTAAAGTATCCACACGCCAAGAAGATTGAAGGATTACTTTCGGTATTTCATGAGGTTTCGAATACCTTGAATAAGGTTTATAAAGAAAACAGGTTTCCTATTATTCTTGCTGGTGATCATGGTTCTGCGGGTGGGACAATTGCAGGTATTAAAGCTGCCTTTCCGGAAAAAAGACTTGGAGTTATTTGGATAGATGCCCACGGTGATCTGCACACGCCATACACGACACCGTCTGGAAATATGCACGGAATGCCTTTGTCAACTGCACTTGGTGAGGATAATCTGGAATGTAGGAGAAACGACATTGCTGAAGATGTAGTTGCACTTTGGGAAGGATTAAAAAATGTCGGAGTAAAGGGTGCGAAGGTATTACCTGAAGACCTTATTTTTATAGGTGTGCGAGACACAGAGCCGGAAGAGGATGCTTTGATGGAACGACACGGCATCAAAAACTTCACGGTAAGTGAAGTGAATACCAATGGAGCAAAACAGATCGCACAACAATGTTTGGACAGATTGTCGAGTTGCGATCTCATCTATGTTTCATTCGATGTTGATTCAATGGATCCGGAAGAGACTTCCCACGGGACAGGTACGCCGGTTCCGAAAGGATTAAGTGTCAACGAAGCCCGCGAACTCCTTACAGCGTTTAGCCGCTCTCCAAAGCTGATCGCCCTGGAAGTAGTTGAAGTGAATCCTTGTTTGGATGAAAAAGTGAACAAAATGGCTGAAACTGCTCATGACCTTATTGAGTCTGTCGTTTCGGTAATGAATGAATTGTAATAATGGAAAAATTACTTACCAAAGTACTATTAGATAATGCTACGGAGCTGTTTGGCCAAGCTGTAAATGAAAATTCAGTTCAGTTCCAGAAAACAAAAAAGGAATTTAAGGGAGACATCACACTGGTGACATTTCCATTTGTGAAGTTAATGAAGTGTTCGCCTGCTGAGGCTGCTCAAAAAATTGGTGATTTCCTGCACAATAAAGTTGAACATATTTCCGGATTCAATGTTGTGAATGGATTTCTTAATCTTGAGATCGCACCGGAATATTGGGTGGATCAGCTGAGATCTATCGATCAGAATGAGCGATTTGGTTTGCAGGAAGCTGATTCCAAACCTACGATCATGGTGGAGTATTCTTCGCCAAATACGAATAAACCACTTCATCTCGGACATCTTAGAAATATTTTTCTTGGGTATTCCGTTGCAGAGATCTTAAAAGCGAACGGTCATAAAGTGGTGAAAACTCAGATCATCAATGATAGAGGGATTCACATATGCAAAAGTATGTTGGCTTGGGAACGTTATTCACCCTTAAATGAACGAGGGGAGAGAGAAACGCCGTCAAACACAGGTTTAAAGGGAGATAAACTTGTAGGTAAATATTATGTTGAGTTTGATAAGCATTTCAATCAGCAGGCAAAGGAATTTATTTCAGCGTGGGAATCAGGTGATTTTTCTTCTGTTTCAACCGATGTAGAAAATGAGTTCAAGCGACTTTCTGCCGCAAAGGAAGGAAAGGAAGATCCTAAGGCAATAGCTGGTCTGGATGACAAGATTAAGGATCTGGCTAAGAATCAAACGGAGATTCTTAAGGCAGCAAAAGATATGTTGATCAAATGGGAAGCGCGAGATCCTGCAGTTTATCAGCTTTGGACAACCATGAATGGTTGGGTATACAAAGGCTTTGATCAAACGTATGAGTTGATGGGGGTGGATTTTGACAAGCTTTATTACGAATCCGACACTTTCTTATTGGGTAAGGATGTTGTGATGGAAGGATTGAAGAAAGGAGTTTTCTACCAAAGAGAAGATGGATCTGTTTGGATAGATCTGACTTCGGATGGATTGGATGAAAAACTGGTTCTAAGATCTGACGGAACTGCTGTATACATGACTCAGGATATCGGAACCGCTATTGATCGTTATAAAGATTTTCCAGATCTGGATGGGATCATTTATACGGTGGGTAATGAGCAGGACTATCATTTCAAAGTACTTTTTCTGATCCTTAAGAAATTAGGGTACACGTGGGCAGATAATTGCTATCATTTATCTTATGGAATGGTTGATTTACCAACCGGAAAGATGAAAAGTCGAGAAGGAACTGTTGTAGATGCCGACGATCTGATGCTTGAAGTGATCGACAAGGCGAGAGTGATGACAGAAGAACGTGGTCATATTGAAGGAATGACCGAGGAAGAGCGTGAAGCACTTTATAAAATGATCGGTTTAGGAGGGTTGAAATATTACTTACTGAAGGTTGATCCTAAAAAACGAATGATGTTTAATCCGGAGGAATCGATTGAACTAAACGGAAATACAGGACCATTTATTCAGTATGCACATGCCCGTATCCAATCTTTGTTGAGCAAAGCTGGTGATATAGGTTCTTTTAACACCGTCGTTATTAATGAGCAAGAGCAGGAGCTGATCAAACATTTGAGTGCATTTCCTGAGGTGATCGAAGAGGCAGGTAAGATGTATTCGCCGGCGCTCATCGCTAACTATTCATTTGAATTGGTTAAATTATACAACGGGTTCTATCAAAGTATTCAGATCTTGTCTGAGGAAGATGAGCAGTTACGCTCATTCAGGTTACATCTGAGTAAAAATGTTGGTAAAACCATCAATACAGCTATGAAATTGATCGGAATTTCAGTTCCGAATAGAATGTAATAAATGGAGAACAATCGGTTCATATCATCTTTGATCGATTTTTTAAGGCTTCATCATGAGGTCGAAGATCATGCGCAAGTAAAAGATGCGATTAACAAAGGTGTAGAGTTCAGGGGTACAAATGCCTGGATCCTGATCTTTGCGATCTTGGTTGCCAGTGTTGGACTCAATATGAATTCGACGGCGGTTATCATAGGTGCCATGTTGATCTCGCCTTTAATGGGACCAATTACAGGAGTTGGTTTTAGTGTTGCTACGTATGATTTTTTAATGTTCCGAAGGTCATTGAAGAATCTGGGGTATGCTGTCTCGGCATCTCTTTTAACCTCTTTTCTGTACTTTTCGTTATCACCAATTCGTACCGAATATTCTGAGTTGCTTGCGAGAACAAGTCCAACGATATACGACGTTTTGATCGCAACATTCGGTGGTTTGGCCGGTGTTGTTGCGTTGACAAGTAAAAACAAGGGAAATGTAATTCCAGGGGTTGCTATCGCTACGGCCTTGATGCCACCTCTTTGTACAGCAGGTTATGGATTAGCGATTGGAAATTGGGCGTACTTCTTTGGTGCTCTTTATTTGTTCATTATTAACTCGGTTTTCATTGCACTTTCGGCAATGGTTGTAACACAGGTTCTAAAATTCCCGCGTTCAACCCATTTACTAACGCGAGAGATCAAGAATAAAAATATCGCAATAGCGGTTGTGATATCCCTGACAGTTTTACCCAGTTTATATTTAGGGTATACATTGGTGAAGAAGGAAAAATTCAACCAATTGGCGAATCAGTTTATTCAAAAGGTATACGAGTGGGAGGGTAATTATTTGTTGAAATACGAAATTGACCCTACTCATCATGAGATCGATCTTGTGTATGGTGGTAATAAACTTGATAGCCTTTCGATCAAAAGATTAGAGGAAAAGGCTGAAGATATTGGGATGAAAGACTTTAAACTGTCCGTCATTCAAGGGTTGAGAACAGATGATTATTCTTATGTCAACAATGCTACTAATCAAGTGGATAAATTAAAGAATGACGTTGAATCCCTGAAGAGTGTGCTAAGCGTAAAGGATAAACAACTGGATAGTCTAAATAAACTTTCAGGTATTGGTGAACAATTGTTATCTGAGATCAAGCCACTTTTCCCTGAAGTGTATTCCTGTGTTTATGCAAGGTCAGTTTTGTTCTCGGATAGCTTGGATCAATCAAAACCAAAACAGATTATTCTGTTTGAAGCTGATTCAACGCTTCAGGAATCGGATAAAATAAAGATCAAAGGGTGGTTGAAAAAACGACTTCCCGGGACTGAGATCGAAGTTCGCTTTTAAAATTCTTCCCTGATCTTCCTGTAAATATCGTGAACCGGAAGACCCATTACGTTGTAGTAGCATCCATCGATCTTTTTAATACCAATAAGTCCGATCCATTCCTGGATGCCATAGCTGCCTGCTTTGTCCATAGGGGAGTAGGTGTCAACATAATGTTCAATTTCAGACCTCGTTAGATCGTCGAAATAAACTTTTGTGTGAGAAGAAAAAACAACATGTTTTTCCAGGGAATAAAGCGAAACACCGGTAATGACAGTATGTTCTTGTCCACTTAAGTCTGACAACATCTGAATAGCACTCTCTCTATCTGCAGGTTTTCCAAGAATAGCGTTGTTGAGCAACACAATGGTATCAGAGGTAATGAGCAGTTCTCCTTTCTGAACCGTTTCCTGAAGAGGTTTACTTTTTTTGATCGCAAGAAATTCAGGAACTTCAATTAAAGCAATTGAGCTTGGATATGTTTCTTCTACCTCAATTGTTCTGATCTCTACCTGATAACCAAGTGCTTTTATCAGTTCTTGTCTTCGAGGTGATTTTGATGCAAGTACTAATTTATCAAGCATGGGTGAAGAATAAATATTTCCAATATACAGGAGCTAATAGTCCGGCGATCATTGTCAGTTTCATAAAGAGATCTACACGTTTAAAGGATTGTTTGTCCTGTGCAAAGACCAACATAAACAATGCAGTGAGTAATGCCGCAGTGGCAATCCAAATAGGGATCAGTGCATTGAAATCTGAAATCGTGAAGTACATTTCGAAATAGAACAGAGAAGCAAGAGTAACCGTAATAATTAGATAACAAATGATCTTGGTCGTTTTGATGCCAAAAACGATGGGAAGTGTTTTTGCGCGTAGCAGCTGATCGCCAGGAATGTCCTGAATGTCCTTAACTATTTCTCGGGTTAAGTTTAATATGAATGCGAAGATCGCCAGTATAACGCTGACAATTAAAACAACATCCGGAGTGTATGTTTT
Source organism: Bacteroidota bacterium (assembly GCA_006226555.1). Taxonomy (GTDB): domain Bacteria; phylum Bacteroidota; class Bacteroidia; order Flavobacteriales_D; family Crocinitomicaceae; genus UBA4466. Next base: position 2,892 of record SBGS01000232.1, on the reverse strand, counting down.
ATTAAATGGATATGAACCTGACTCCTCATTGTAGGCAAGTTCAGGTTGAATATGAAAATAGATGCTTACCAAAATTGGCACTAATGCTGTCAATGCAGCGACAACAATATTCCCAATGGCAGGCTTTCTTTTAAAATAGGAAGAGTATCCCCATAGAAGATTTATGGATAAAAGATGCACGAACAGGTACCAGAAAGTTTGTTGCTTCCAGCTGAGATAAATGGCTATTCCAAATGCGATCACGTTGAATAACCAATGAGATATAATGGCCCAGCGTCTCTTGACATAAACACCAATGATGAGCTTTTCAGGTTTGTTTACGCGGTCTGCACGAACATCGAAATAGTCGTTGATCACATTTCCTGCAGCTGCGATGAGTAGGGTAGAGATCACCAGGAGGAAAAAATCCAATGAACGAATTCCGTACTTTTCTCCATTGATGTAAAAGCTTTCTGCATACCATCCTAAACCATACATTGTAATGGCTGTGATGATGAGATTAAGCGGTCTGGTAAGCCTTAGAAAGTGCATTATTTCACGATCTTATATTCCGTACGTCTGTTGGCCTGATGAGCGGCTTCTTTTTCTTTCTCCGTACTCAAGCCATTGATGTATTCATCCGAGTATACCGGCTTTGTTTCTCCATATCCTTTATACGATAACCTGCTCGCGTCGATCCCTTTTGATATAACGTAATCATAAACAGATTTTGCTCTGGCGGTTGATAACTCCTTATTATTGCTACCTCGCGAATCCGTGTGTCCTCCGATTTCAATTTTGACTTTTGGATTGGACTCTAGAAATTCAACAAGTTTGTTCAATTCGACAAACGATTCCTTTCTCAGGGTAGATTTGTTTAGGTCGAAGAAAACATTTGCGAGCAATATTGGTTGCTCTGAAACAATAGGTACCATCGGTACATCCATATGAATGGCTTCCAGGTTTTCCGGGTTTCTCATATTGAAGTTCTGAGAAAAGAATGTATACCCGGGATAAGATACATTCAAGGCATATTCTCTGTTCACAGGAAGCGAAACCATAAATTCACCTGAGATTTTATCTGCTTCAGAGTAGATCACCTCTTTACCTGTTTCCAAATCGATCAACTGGAACTTACCTGGAATTGGATTTCGGGTAGTAGCATCGAAAACGATCCCCTCGAAGTAAAGGGTTTTGACCGGTCTCAAATGTTCGGGCATAATGAAGTAATAGATGTCAAGATCGCCATACCCTCCATCACGATCGGACGCAAAGAATGCGATCTCACCGTCGGGAGATACCATAAGGGAATTCTCGTCAAATTTTGTGTTTATCGGATAACCTAGATTCTCTGGTTTGGACCAGTTTCCATTTTCATCCATTCGGGTAACGTAAAGGTCAGATCCTCCCATTCCTACATGTCCTCTGGAAGCAAAGTACAAGGTTCTTCCATCAGGATGGATCAGTACAGATTCTTCCTGTTCAGGTGTGTTAATATGATCTGGCAATCGTTCAGGTGTTCCCCATTGACCATTTGGTTGCAAACGGGTTACGTATATGTCAGCATTGTTAGACATATCTCTACCTCGAATTCCGCGAATAAAGTACATGGTTTTACCATCAGAGGAAAGCGAAGGTTGGGTCTCCCAATGGAAGGAATTCACATTTCCCGGCAAATTCACAGGGTCCATCCATCGGTTCCCTAGTTTTTTAGTTAAAAAAAGATCACATGAACCTTTTCCCGTTCTGTTCTCGCCGTAATATTCACCTGAAGCGTCCGGGCAACCTACAAATACGAGAGTTCTACCATCTGGAGCAATTGTTGGAGCTCCTTCATTGTTAACAGTATTAACATTAGCAGGCATAGGTTCAGCCTTTCCCCAGATATTGTTATTCCCCAGCTGAGAAACGAAGAAATCCTCCTGTTCTTTAAAGTTACCACTAACGCGACCATCCGCTATTCGTCGCGTAAATAGAATTGTTCTACCATCAACTGTGATCGTAGGGAAATATTCAGGATCTTCTGTGTTGATTCCAGGTCCGATATTGATCGGATTGAAATCGATCGGATTTTGCATTGCCTTTTTAGCAAATTCACAATTACTTCTTATTTGTCTTGCTTTGACCAATAATTCCGGATTGGCATTCGGGTTTCTTTCGAAAAGATCAATGTTGCGCATGGCATTGTCATAGTCTCCTATAGCTTGTTCAAGGTTGGCAAGATAGAAATAGGTACTGCCGGTTGTGCTGTGATTAGGATTTATGGCAAGAGCTTTTCTGTAGTGATCGATTGCGGATGGATAATCTCCAAGCATTTCAGCAAATTCTCCGGCAAACATGTGTGCTTCCCAAAAGTTTGGGTCTTTTTCAAGTGCCTTATTCATATAATCGATCCCTGATCTGAAATTTGGTCCGTTCGTGGTTGGATCAATTGTAAGTGCCGGTGCTTGCTTCCCCATTTCGAAGAGCTTGATTGCTTTCTTATTCTTTGTGGAATAGTGCTGAGCAACGGAGCAAGACACCATTGCGAAAGATAATAGCAGAATGAAAAACTTATTCATGTTATGGAATGTTCATGTATTTATGTGTTTGTAACGAAATCTGCCACTTTGGGTTTCGTTTTACATAGTCAATGATCATTGGCAAAAATCGTTCCTGTCTTGACCACTCCGGTTGTAGGTATAGCAAACAGTTATCATTTACCTTAGCCGCATGACCTTCCGCCCATTCCAGATCAGACGGGTGATTGATGACTACTTTCAACTCATTTGCATGCGTATACGCTTCTTCCAATGGAGCCTTGAATTTCTTAGGAGAAAAACAATACCAGTCAATGGTGCCCTTAAGCGGATAACATCCGGATGTTTCTATTGCGATCTCAATGCCTTTAGCTTTGATCAGATCCGTAAGAGC
>SBGS01000267.1 GCA_006226555.1 Bacteroidota bacterium | reverse complement strand
ATGGGAAGATGTAGAGAAAGGAATTGAGTTTCTTGCGGTTCCGGACGTGAATTACCGTCTGACTGTAATGGTAGATTACAAGTCTCCTGTACTGGGAACACAGCACGCTACCATCTATAACATTGGTCAGTTTAAAGAGGAGATTTCTCCTTGTCGTACTTTCGTTTTCTTGAGAGAACTTGAGTACCTGGCGAAGAATAATTTGATCAAAGGAGGAGACCTTGATAACGCGATCGTATTAGTTGAAAGAGAGGAAGTATCACAAGAGGAGCTGGATCATCTTGCTAAATTATTGGGTAAAGAAGGATTAAAGGTTTCAGTGAGTGGTATCGGAGTGCTTAACAGTACAAAGCTGAAATTTGAGAATGAGCCTGCGAGACATAAACTCCTGGATATTGTTGGAGATCTTGCACTGGTTGGCAAACCGATCAGAGCTCATATCCTAGGTGCGCGACCAGGACACTATGGTAATGTGAAGTTTGCTCAGGTACTGAAGAAGTACATGAAGGATAAGCAAAAAGCTCCTAAGAAATTTGACTTAGAAAAAACGCTATATGATATCAATGATATCGAGCGCATGTTGCCTCATCGCTATCCATTCCTGATGATCGATCGAGTGATTGATATGGGAGACGATTACATCGTTGGAATTAAGAACATTACGATGAATGAACCGATCTTTACAGGTCATTTCCCTGGGAATCCTGTGTTTCCTGGGGTGCTTCAGGTTGAAGCAATGGCTCAAGTTGGAGGGATCTTTGCGTTAAGTCAGGTCGACGAGCCTCATTTGTATTCTACATATTTTATGAAGATCGATGCAGTGAAGTTCAAGCAAAAGGTACTTCCTGGTGATACGATCGTGTTTGAATTGAAATTGATATCACCAATTCGCCGCGGTTTGGTTAATATGCGTGGTGAAGGATATGTAAATGGACGTCCTGTTGTTGAGGCAGAAATGTTAGCTCAGGTCATTAAAGATAAAGTATGATACACCCACTATCCGACGTTTCTGAAAACGCAACAATTGGCAAAGACGTTCATGTAGGACCTTTTACTTCGATCGCGGAAGATGTGGTCATTGGAGATGGCACCTACATTCACCCGAATGTAACGATCTATCCGGGCACGAGAATCGGGAAAAATTGTCAGATCTATCCTGGAGCTGTAATAGGAGTAATTCCGCAGGATTTAAAATTCGAAGGTGAGGCGACGACAGTTGAGATTGGTGATAATACCGTGATCAGGGAGTGTGTGACGATTCACAGAGGGACTAAAGATATGTGGAAGACGGTCGTTGGTAGCAACTGTTTATTAATGACCTATGTTCATATTGCACACGATTGTATAGTAGGAAATAATGTGATACTGGCGAGTTATGTAGGTTTGGCAGGTCATAACAGGATTGATGATTATGCTATTCTTGAAGGTAAGGTTGGTACGCAGCAGTTTATTCATGTTGGAAAACACGCTTTCGTTGGAGGAGGTACACTAGTTCGGAAAAATATACCACCATACGTTAAGGCTGCAAGAGAGCCAATTGGTTTCGCTGGAGTAAATGCTATCGGTTTAAGAAGGAAAGGGTATTCTGATGATGACGTAAAGCAGATCGAGGATATCTATCGTGCTTTATTTGTGATGAGTAATACCATAAACAAAGGTGTTGAATTGATAAAGTCAACTTTACCGGAAACTCCTTATCGAGAAGAGATTCTTGAATTTATTGCTGCTTCGGATAAGGGGATCATTCGTGGAATGATTTAAACATGGAGATCAGAAGAGGAGGAATAGTAGAGCTGGAGATCTCTGGCTATGCTTTTGGAGGAAGAGGTATTTCCCGAGTACCCTCGGAAGGAGGAGATTATGTTGTTTTCGTTGACAATGCCTTCCCGGGCCAGCTTGTAAAAGCACAGATCGTAAAAAAACGAAAAAGACATGCCGAAGGAAAGCTTCTGGATGTTATTCGACATGCTGATTGTGAGGAGACTGCAAAGTTTCAGCAGATTTCCGGTAGTCCATACATTTTCGTTCCGATTGACTTGCAAGAGCAGGTTAAGAAGGAATCTACTCTCGAGGTCTTTAGAAGGCTTGGTGAGGTGAAAGACATTGATACCGTTTTTGATACGTTCATTTCTTCTCCCAGTCATTATTTCTACCGTAATAAAATGGAATACAGCTTTTCTTCCATCGAGCATGTGATCGAAACGGGAGAAGAAAAAGATGATGCATTTGCGCTCGGTTTTAAGCGAAGAGGTACTTGGTGGAAGGTAGAGTCGTTAAATAAACCAAGTGGTCTGTTTGACGAAGAGTGGGAAGCTTTTCTCCCTAAACTTAGAAAGTTTCTTGAAGACACCGGATTGCCTGCATGGCACCCTCCGGGCAAGAGAGGTTTTTTCCGACATATCGTCCTGAGAAAAAGTTTCGATCAGGATCAGCTGTTGATCAACCTGGTTACTTCGTCAGAAGGAATTAAAAAGTTTGATAAAAAGGGCTTTGCACAATTTATTATTGATCATTTGCCGGACAGAATAGCGGGCATTCAGCATACCATTAATGATAATGTGGCTGATCGGGCAAAAATTGAGAACGGAACATGGGAGCTGTTGTACGGTAAGCCATTTGTTGTGGAGCGCTTGTTAGGTCTGGAGTTTGAGATTTCCATGGAGTCTTTCTTTCAGACAAATCCCGCATGTGCAGAAAAGCTGTATACAAAGGCACTTGATTACGTTTTTGAATCGCCACACGCAGAAGGCGATGTGGTGATGGATCTTTTTTGCGGTACAGGAACAATTGGTCAGCTAGCAGCTAAAAGAAGCCCGGGAGTAAGGGTGGTTGGGGTAGATATTGTTGAGGAGGCAATTGAGGATGCAAAAAGAAATGCTGAACGGAATAAGATCGGACCGGTAGAATTTTATGCAGCGGACGTTGGTAAATTCTTACTGGCACATCCTGAGTTTGTAGGAAAGATCAAGACGATCATACTCGA
>SBGS01000272.1 GCA_006226555.1 Bacteroidota bacterium | reverse complement strand
AGCTCCTTCGTTCGAACTCCGAAATTTAACGTGAGTAAGAAGAGTGAATTCAAAGGAAATAAATACGATAAGAAAAAGCTTTCCATCCTAAACATAGGAGAAGGAATTCTATTCGTGCTTTTTGCGTTCACTACCGTAAACAGAGCGATCTACGGAGACCTTGGAATGGTGCCTTTCCACTTGATGTTGGCTATTGGATACGGAATGGTATTCTTTTACTCCATTGGAGAGATCAGAACAGCAAATAAAGCTATAAGAGAAGCTGAAGCTCAGGAAGCCTAATCCTTCTTAGGAACCGGATCATGTCCATGTCCTCCCCAGGGATGACAGCTCAAAATGCGCTTGACCCCTAAATATGTCCCTTTGAATGGTCCCCATACCTTCAATGCCTCTAACATGTAATTAGAACATGTCGGTGTATACCTGCAACTCTGAGGCAGGATCGGAGATATGATCCATTGATAGATCTTGACCAAAAGCATGATCGGAAAACTGAGTATGCGATAGAGAACCTTCACCTAACAAAGTTCGATAAATAAAGGGATTTTAACGTTGTCTTGTTAAATCAATTTTCAATTGTGTAACATTCATCGCACAAGGGGCGTTATTTTTAACTAAATTGTAGTGTTATGCTCAAAATTCTTCCTTTCATATTTGTTGCGGCTTTTGCTCAGGCTCAGGATAGTTTTTACAACTGGGACCATGAAAAGCTGGATGTTAAACACGATGAGAACAACCACATGGTTCTTAAAGCTGATGCCATTTTCAATGAAGGTTGGTCCGAGCTTGCCCAACCTATCTTCTGGAAAAGGATCATGCGATTATCTCCGGATTCGTGTATCGTAAATATCGCAAAGGATAGAAGGATCATCGCCGTCATGAGTAACGCTGACTGGAACAGTCAAAGTGATGCGCAAAAGAACACATACCGCGACAGTGTGCGCAATGTTTATGGACTAACAGCCGAAGATCGCATATATGTTACGACAGGTAAGAATGATTTCTACAAATTTGACCTGGTATACCCTACCATCGCAAAAGGTATTGAAGCATTCGAACAAAATGGCGTTGACCCATGGTATGCCCAGGCCATTCTGCTTATTGAAAGTCCGGGACAACTTAAAAAGTCGAGAGCCGGAGCTTATGGACCTTTTCAATTAATGCCGGCTGTTGCACGCGCACAAGGTCTTACCGTTAACAAGTATCGTGACGATAGAGAAGATTTTGAAAAAAGTGCTTACGGCGCTTCTCAATTGTTGAAACGCATCTGTATTCCCGAAGCAAAACGCATTCTGGAAAAACATCAGATCCAGTATAATGAGTCGGATCTATGGTTTAGATTGTACGTTCTTCACGTATACCATGCCGGAGCTTTAAACGTTGATGCAGTTACAGCTAAGATCAATACGAATGACGGTCGCGATCTTATACGCCAAATGTGGATCAATACAGCAGCAAATTTTGGGAATAATTCTCAGAACTATTCTCAACTCGCTCTTGCATCACAGCTGATCCTGCACGAACTTGTTTACGAGCGTTGCGAGTATATCTTTGATTGCGCCTCGAATAATTAATTCTCAGGAATAAATAGTAAGGAGATAGAGTTTACGCAATGTCTTGTATTCTTCTCTGTAAATCGCTCACCTTCGAAAACATGTCCCAGGTGCCCTTTACAATTTGAACAAATAATCTCAACTCTTCTACCATCAGCATCCGGAATGCGCTGAACTGCTCCAGGGATTTCATCATCAAACGATGGCCAGCCACAACCAGATTTAAATTTATCTTGTGATAGATACAATGGACTCTCACATTGTCTACAGACATATGTTCCATTGGAATAATTATCATTGTACTCCCCTGTGAAAGGCATTTCCGTGCCTTTGCGGAGAATGACGCGTTCTTCCTCAGGTGTCAGTTTTCTCCAAGACATTATATAGCGATGTTTGCTATGTTAGACATCAATTGTTCGAGGACGACATCCATTGCCTGCTTCAAAATGTTTTCCTTACCGTTTTTAGCCTTAATGTAGAGCAAACCACCTTCATTACCGTAGGTAAACGTAGCATAATCCACGATCTCCACCAGTTTCATTTCTCCTTCGAAGCCGAACTCTTCAAAATCGATATCCTGAAAACTTAAGAAGGCTGTCATCCCATCCTTACCAAATCCCTCACAACCTTTAGGTAGCTTTAGTTGCTTTGAATTACTTCCCTTTTCACCGAAAGACATCGAAAAATTACCGTAAATACCATCTTCCTTATACTCATAATCAGCAGGAGGCAATTCGTTTTGCACCATGCTGAACAGCATTTTACCCGAATCTGTCGTACCATAAAAGGTATTGATGCTAAAGCTATTCTCCATCGGATTACCATAAACTCCTACTCCCATTTGTCCGTCCGAAAGTTTCGACATGATCTTCTCCGAACCAAGTATTCCGAGCATACCACCACCCAAACCAAGTTGACTGCTGATCGTCCCCATTGTCTCAGGTGAATACTTTTGCATGAAACTTTCCAGTTTAGCTACATCTATATTCAGCGCTGCTCCAGCCATCATAATACCATCACCCTTATTTAACTTAGTAAAGATGTTATTTGAAGGATCTTTTCTAAAAAACATCTCATTTGCTAGTGCTTCGCTAAACAAGTGGTCGATCTTCATACTTGCTTCACCATTTTCAAATTTGAAGACCGTCATCAGGTATGAGTCCTTTACCATACTTTCGATCTCCTTTTTACGTGCTTCGTCCAACTTTGCGAGATCAGTATTCGAAGAAGCATATAAATTCTGAATGTTTAACCCGATAACAACATCACCTGTCGCAGCAAGAATTTCCGCTGATTTACCGGAAATTTCATCTTTCGATACCGCCAAAAAGTTCCCTTTTACAACTTCATCTGCATTGTACTCATCATTTCGCACGGTTGCTATGGCAAGTTCGTTGGATATTCCCATAACAAAATCTCCGTCTTCCGTATA
>SBGS01000138.1 GCA_006226555.1 Bacteroidota bacterium | reverse complement strand
ACATCCATAATGATCACCTTACGCCAATCGCTTCCTCCTTCAGAGATCGCATAGGCCAAAATAGAGCCGTCCTTTGAGAAGCTCAGTCCACCCAAGGAAACGGTACCATCTTCTGAAAATGTGTTTGGATCGAGGAAGACCTCTTCTTTTCCGTCTTTGATGCGATAGAGCACGTATTGGTTCTGCACACCGTCGTTCTTGTAGAAATAGCGAACGCCACCTTCGGTAAAAGGAGCTCCCACCTTCTCGTAATTCCAGATCGACTCCAAACGCTGACGGATCATATCACGGGATTCGATCTTCGAAAGGTAATCGAAGGTCACTTTGTTTTGTGCCTTTACCCATTCTGCTGTTTCTGCGCTCAGATCGTCTTCCAACCAACGGTATGGATCTTCCACCTTGGTTCCGAAGTACATAGAAAAACTATCTCTCTTTTCCGTTTTCGGGTATTCTTGTGCTTGTGTGTTGTTGCTCATCATTAAACTTAGGAGGCTAACGCCTATATATTTTGACAGGTGTTTCATCACGATTGATTTTTGAAGTGGGAAGATAATAAATAGATCGCTGTTTTGGTAGCTAGCGATAAGCAATAAGCTGAAAGCTATAGGCCTATCGCTTATTGCGAATAACAATAGATGAATCATACACAACCCAACTATTATGACTACCTTTGTCTTACCCATTCTTGATTTGAATTTGAATCGCGGAGCTCATTCCGCTTAATTTCTCTCTCCTTTCTCGAATATGTTCACAGATTTAAGGTTTGATGCATTGCGCATACAGCAAGGTCAATTCCTTTCACGTCGTGGTCCTTGTCGGATCGTGACAACAGTTCTGTAAACAGGAGAAAAGATTCGGGTTTGATCAAACTAAAAAAAAGGGTAAACATTTTTTTATGGCAGATACTTACAACAAGAAAGAAAGAGAAAAGAAGAAGGCGCTACGCCGCAAAGAAAAGTCCCTTAAAAGGGAAGCAAAGAAAGATACCGAAACGTCCGGAAGCCTTGACAGTATGATGGCTTACGTGGACGAAAACGGAATCATCCGAGATACCCCACCGGATCAGTCACAACGAAAGGCTGTAAAAGCAGAGGACATTGAGCTTGGGGTTCCGAAACAGGAGAAAGAAGAGATCGATCCGATATTGGAAGGAATGATCAACTACTTCGACTCGTCCAAAGGTTACGGATTCATCAAACATGCTGACGAGAATATTTTTGTCCACCACAGCAATATCAGCGGAGACCCGAGTATGGGTAAAAAAGTAAAATTCGAGAAAGAAAAAGGTCCAAAAGGTTGGGTTGCCGTAAGGGTGAAGGTGCAGTGATCTAAGGGATTTTTACTTAAGGATATTGTTTATTCAGTAAAAATATCTTGATAGGGTAACTCAAGACCTTTTTGTTCATCAAGATCTTATCACATCAACCTAAACACCACCGGCAAGCGCGCAATCGACCGCACCGGTTTCCCTTCACACGTGGCAGGTGTCCATTTCGGCATGGAGCGGATCACGCGGACCGTTTCTCCATCCAGTAAAGGTGACACCCCGCGTTCGATCACAATATGCGAGATACTGCCATCCGTTTCGATGATAAATTTAGCGTATACCCTTCCTTGTTCTCCTGATTCAATACTTACTTCGGGATACCTGATATTGGTAGCGATAAACTTTTGCATATCCGTTAAGTTTTCCGGAAACATTGCGTCACCTAGGTCTTCCATGGAACAACCATAGATCAATGCGCTGTTGTTTTTCTCCGGAGAAAGATCACCCGTCTTCTCTGCTCCGTAAATACTATCTTCTACAGCCAATTGCGCATCCAGTGCCGTTTTAGAAGGATAGAGGTCGAGGTTCATGCTGTGGTAATCCCATTTTTTACTCACCCAGAAGGTATAGGTAAATCCAACATAGCGGTCTTGAGCATCGCTGATGTGCACTTCGTACTCTACAGGGTCCATAGATATTTTCGGTGCACAGATTCCTTTTTCGTTGGTTTTCCCCTCGTACACTTTCTCACCGCTCATGGTGTAGATACCAATAGTTACATCGGCTGCTGACTTGCCCGAATAGGCATCCGTTCCTTTAAACTCAAAGGACATGTCCACTTGCTTTCCGCCTGCTAAAACAGGAACTACGTAGCACAACAGCAATATCATCAAAAACTGTTTCATTTCTTTTGTTTGTTCTCTTTTACACGTACATAGATCAACTTATGTCTGCTTTTCCCACTTTCGCGCTGGTCTACTTCAAACAAACCAATGGATTGAATGAGTGGCGTGAGTTTCTCAAATCCGTAGTTTCGTGGATCGAAGTTCGGTTGCTTTTTAAGGAGCAAGCTTCCCACGTCGCCCAAAAATGCCCAGCCATCTTCGTCCGAAAGGTCTTCGATGGTGGTGGCAATTAGCTTGATCTCGTTCTTGGTGATCTTGTCCACCGGACTCTCTTCCTTCTGCTCTGCTTTCTCTTGCGTGCGCTTCTTCAGGATCTCGATGTAGATGAACTTGTCACAGGCCACAATAAAGGGACTCGGCGTTTTCTTCTCCCCGATTCCGATCACCTGCATGCCGGCTTCGCGCAAACGGGTAGCCAAACGCGTGAAGTCGCTGTCGCTCGATACGAGGCAGAAACCATTTACCTTTCCGCTATAGAGGATATCCATTGCGTCGATGATCATGGCGGAGTCGGTTGCGTTTTTCCCAGTCGTATAGCCGTATTGCTGGATCGGTGTGATCGCGTTTTCCAAAAGGACGTTTTTCCACTTATTCAGGGATGGCTTCGTCCAGTCGCCATAAATGCGTTTGATGGTAGGATTGCCGTACTTGGCTACCTCTTCCATCATTTCTTTGACGTGCGCCGAGGGAATGTTATCCCCATCGATCAGTACTGCCAAGTTTAAATTTTCTGTCATAATAATTTTCTTTTTTCCTCACCCAAACCCCTCATTCATCATTCCTAATTCAAAACTCACTCTTTTGCATACATTCTATCCATGT
>SBGS01000173.1 GCA_006226555.1 Bacteroidota bacterium | reverse complement strand
ATATTCCTTCAGAATTACCGGTAAACCGGGGTAAAACTGAATTGTAAGATCTATCTTTTGCTCTGAAACGGTGCTGTCCTGAAGAAAATCTACAAGCTGATCGATTACTGTTTGATTCTCTTCTTCGATCATCTGAAGCAAGGGGTCTACTTTCTGAGCAACAGGTTCCGCAGCTCGCATGATAACATCCACCCTTCGCCATGACTTTGCCTCATACGGTTTTTTTATCGGATAATTCTCTCCGATTATTTGCTGCTCTACATTACTCTTAAGGCTATCCTTAAAAATATCCATCACATTTTGCGCTCTTCTCGTTGCTAGTTCGAAATTCACTTCAGATGACCCGATGGTATCTGTATATGCAATCAATTTGACAATATCTCCTTCGAGGCGATTGAGTTTACTAGCTTCAAGATCATCGAGCTGGTAACTGCCAAATGAAAAATAAACTGAAACAGTATCTTGCTGGGCACATAAATCAGAAAGGGATATAAAAAAAAGGAAGGTCAATGTATATCTCATGACCTTCCAACGTATTATTTCCAACAAGTTACGCTTAATCGATACGATCAAACCCTGTATATTTTTGAAGCGCTACCGGAATAAGAATTCCATCTTCAGTTTGATAATTCTCCAATAAAGCCGCAACTATTCTAGGTAAAGCCAAAGCTGAACCATTGAGTGTATGACAAAGTTGAGTTTTTTTGTCTGCATTCTTGAATCTTAATTTCAAACGATTGGACTGGAATGTATCAAATCTTGAAACTGAGCTGACCTCCAACCATTTCTCTTGAGCCGCTGAAAAAACCTCAAAATCATACGTCATTGCAGATGCAAATCCGGTATCACCTCCACACAGCCTTAAAATCCTGTACTCTAGGCCCAAATCATTTAACAACCCACGAACGTGATCAACCATTTCATCCAGTGCCTTAGCCGTATTATTCGGATGTTCAATACGAACGATCTCCACTTTATCGAATTGGTGCAGACGATTCAATCCTCTTACATCTTTTCCATACGACCCCGCTTCTCTTCTGAAACATGGTGTGTACCCCGTGATCTTGATCGAAAAATCTTCACTTGGCAAGATGACGTCTCGGTATATGTTCGTCAAAGGAACCTCTGCCGTTGGGATCAAATACAAATTGTCTTCCGTTACATGATACATTTGCCCTTCCTTATCCGGAAGCTGACCAGTTCCATAACCTGAAGCTTCATTTACCATGTGAGGCGGAATGTGCTCCTGATAACCTGCCTGTTCAGCTTTATCAAGGAAATAAGCGATCAACGCACGCTGAAGTTTTGCGCCTTTTCCTTTATAGATAGGGAAACCAGCCCCCGTAATTTTTACGCCAAGCTCAAAATCAATAAGGTCGTATTTCGATGCTAAATCCCAATGTGGCAAAGGACTAAAACTGAATTCACGCTTCGGACCACCCTCTTCTACGATCTCATTATCTTCTTCAGATTTACCTGCCCGAACCATATCGTTTGGCACATTCGGCAATTGATACATTAGCTGAGTGATCTTTGCCTCTAAAGTGTCGACATCAGATTTAAGCTCCGATTCCTTTTCTTTAAGTTCGACTGTTTTAGATTTTGCCTTATTCGCTTCCTCCGTATTCCCTTGTTTGAACAAGATCCCTATCTCCTTAGAGATTTGATTCATCTGAGCGGAAATACTTTCCAGCTCAGTTTTCTTCTGACGCCAAAGTTCATCAGTACTTAATATCTCATCAATGATCGGTTTGGCGTCGAAATGACGCTTTTTCAATCCATCGATCACTTTTTCTGGATTCTTTCTTAGTTCCTGGATCTCTAACATAATTGGGTATTTGGATGCGAAATTAATGATTGCTCGCAAAACATAAAAAAAGCGAACTCATACTGAGTTCGCTTTTACTATTTTGTTCAAGCGTCTTAAGCCTCAGTAGATTCAAATGGAACTACCGAAACATAAGAACGATTATTCTTTTTCTTACGGAATTCAACCAAACCATCACTCAATGCATACAACGTATGATCTTTACCGATACCTACATTTGTACCCGGATGATGTTGAGTTCCACGCTGGCGAACGATAATGTTCCCCGCGATAGCAGCTTGACCACCGAAGATCTTAACCCCGAGGCGCTTGCTTTCTGATTCACGTCCGTTCTTAGAACTACCGACTCCTTTCTTATGTGCCATTTTATTAAGATTTTATCCCCTAGGGGTATTATGCTTTAATGTCGTTAATCGTTACTGCAGTAAACTGCTGACGGTGACCGTTTCTTTTCGCATAACCTTTTCTTCTTTTCTTGCGGAAAACGACCACTTTATCTCCTTTTACGTGCTCACCTACCGTTGCGGTAACTTTTGCACCATCTATAACCGGGGCGCCAAGAGTAACTTTTCCATCGTTGTCTACTAGAAGAACACGATCAAAATTGATCTTCTTTCCTTCTTCTGCATCTAAACGATGTACAAAGATCTTCTGGTCTTTTTGCACTTTAAATTGCTGCCCTGCTATCTCTACAATTGCGTACATCTGTGCTTGTTTTAATAATTACTATTCAAAAAATTGGACGACAAAGATAGGTAAAAATTATTAACACGCAACTATCAATTACTTTTTACATTCCAAATCGGATCATTCTGCTAAAAGTCAGCATATAAAAATGTAATCTTCTCCTCTTTTTCATCCATCAACTGGTTAATTATAAAACCGGAAACAATAAGCGCTAGAAGAACTCTAATTAACCACTTTTTCATTCAGAAACTTTTTAATGCGTTGATATATTAAATAGCCCCCATACTTTCCGTTATGCTGCTTGTCGTTGAATACACCATATAATTCTGACAGATCGCTTAGATCGATGTAAGCATTTCCCCGATTCTTCATCCACAGGGTCAGTTCTTCAGCCAATCGATCATAACTTTCTATAGCGTCCTTTGCTCCGATCTTTTCACCAAGCATCCTGTTATACGGCCCTATGATGTAGGTAACATGCATATCCAAACGTTTGGCGACATCATC
>SBGS01000106.1 GCA_006226555.1 Bacteroidota bacterium | reverse complement strand
TATTGGTTGATATTCTGTTGAAAACTAAAATGACCATCTTCAGAGAAAACGTCTTTTTCAGTAAATTTATAAGACGCACGAATTATGTTTGACGATAACGAAGACGAAGAATATTACGACGACGACCTATCAGAAGATCTTGAGCGTTTTGAGCGTTTTCTGAAAGGGGAGGATATGGGGTTTCTCGATAGCGATCGCTGGGAAGCATTGGTGGATAATTTTATCTTGTCAGGTCAATACAATAAGGCGGTTAAGGCGGCAGATGAGGCTTTAACACAGTTTAGTTATAATGATCTGTTTCGACTGAGAAAGGCTCAGGCATTTTCCGGAATGGGTAAGTTAAAAGATGCTATCAATCTACTTTCTGAGCTGGAAGGGTCGAGCGTATCACCTTTTGAAGTTTCTCTAACCAAGGCTGCCATATTTTCGCAGCTAAGGGACAGTAACAATGCAATACGCTACTTTAAGGAGGCATTGGATTTGGCGGATGAGATCGAGAAGGACGAAGTGTATATTGATCTTGCACTCGAATACCAAAACAAAGGTGATTATCAGCTGTCGATCAACGTCTTGCAACAGGCCTTGCGTGAGAATCCGCACAACGAGACAGCTGTTTATGAGTTGGCTCATTGTTTTGAGCAATTGAACGATCTTGAAGGTGCTGTAAAATGTTATTCCGATTTTATTGATGATAACCCGTATTCCTTCACAGCTTGGTATAATTTGGGGAACACATATTCAAGACAGGAGAATTTTGATAAGGCGCTATGGGCATACGACTATTGTTTGCTGATAAATGACAAATTTGGTCCTGTACACTTCAATATGGGGAATGCTTACATGAATCAGGAGAAGTTCACCAAGGCTATTCAAAGCTTCAGTGAATCTCTGGCCTTGGATGGCGACGACCCTGTTGCGCATAGTTATTTGGGAGAATGTTATGAGCAGATCGGAGATTATGATCATGCCAAAGAACATTATCAAAAAGGTATTGAATTGGCTCCTGAATTGGCTGAACCATGGCTTGGTTTGGGAATCGTAGCAGATCTCGAAGGGAATACAAAGGCAGGATTACCGTACATGCATAAGGCATATGAGTTAGATCCGGATAATACAGGCATTCTTCATGTATTGGCAGGAGCTTATGAAAAATTGGAGGACAAAGAACAGGCGGATTTCTTCTATCAGCGTGTTTTGGAATTGGATCCCGATGATGACGAAGCATTGATCAATTACATTGATTTCCTGAAGAAGGACTCACCACTCATAGCATATACTTTTATCAATCGATTTGCTGACGAAGGACATGAGGATGTTGAACTAATAGAAGTAATACGAATTTCTCTTTTATACGAAATGGGGAAGAAAGAAGATGCCGAAAGAATGTTTCGCGAGCTGGCAGCACGCAATCGTGAATTGGCAAAAGAGCTCTTCTATGTTAACCCAGACTTGAAAAATGCCCCAGAATTCGTACTTTTGGGGGAATAACTAACTAGCGAATGAATTTTGAATTACTATTTGTTCCAGAGAGAACGGCAAAACCTAGAGATTACGGTGTTACCATGATGATGGATAAAGGGCTTAGTCTAACAGAGACTGCGAACTTTATCGAGGCATCCGGGCATCTCACCGATCTGGTGAAGTTCGGATTTGGAACTGCTTACGTTACAAAAGATCTTGAAGCAAAGATCAAGATGTACAGAGAGGCTGGTATTCGCCCATATTTTGGAGGAACTCTCTTTGAGGCGTTTTATGCAAGAAATATGTGGGATGATTATCTAAAACTTCTAGATAAATACGACTTGGATCTTGCAGAGATCTCAGACGGTTCGATCATTATCGACCACGATGAGAAATGCGAGTTGATCACGAAATTAGCCAAAACAAGAACTGTGCTTTCAGAGGTTGGATCCAAGGATTCCGGAATTCTTATTTCACCGGGAAGATGGATCAAAATGATGAGTACTGAGCTTGAAGCTGGATCTTGGAAAGTGATCGCTGAAGGTCGTGAAGCAGGAAATGTTGGTGTGTTCAGGCCAAACGGTACTGCGCACACAATGCTGATCAACCGTATCATCGCAAAAGTAAATCCAGAGGATATTCTGTGGGAAGCACCTCAGAAAAATCAGCAGGTTTGGTTCATTAAGCTTTTTGGTGCGAACGTGAATTTGGGGAATATCGCTCCTAATGAAATGATTCCATTGGAATGTTTGCGTCTTGGATTACGAGGAGATACTTTCTTTGAGTTCATGCCGAAAGATATTGAGGAACGCCTTCGTCAGGTTAATTCTGATGAGGATGAAGTTGAAGAAAACGAAGAATAAATGATAGGGAAACAGCTGGAGATACGGGAGCATGCTGCCGGCGTTTATCATCTTCAGTTTTATAATAACCTGTTGTATTCATCATCAGCTGATCGTTTTCTTACAAGATGGAATCTTTTACTCGGAACTCAGGATAAGTTTGCAATCCAGTTTGATCAATCCGTTTATAGTTTTTTGATCCATCGTGACATTTTACTGGCTGGAACATCTTCAGGCGAGCTTTACTTCTTTGATCTTTCTCAGCGCAAAGAGCTGCGTAAATTTACGAATCACACTTCCGCCATCTTCTCTATTGCTTTGGACGAAACGAATGATCGCTGTTTTGTGGGCGATGCGGATGGTCTACTAACCGTTTGGAGGTGGAGTGATCAGAAGTTTTTGGCCGAACTACCTATGGCATGTGGAAAGATCCGTACTCTTGCATTTCATCAGGGGAAGTTATTTTTAGGAGGAGGTGATGGTTTTGTTTATGTTCTCGAAACGGATAAGCTAAATGTTCTCGATAAGTTCTATGCTCATAACGATGGTGTTACTTCAATTTGTGTGCATGATGAAGCGCTATATACGGGAGGAAAAGATGCTTATATCAGAAAATGGGATCTACAGACCTACGAAAAAGTGAATGCAATTCCCGCACACAATTTTGCTGTATATAAGCTGCTCTCTTGGAATAACGAACTGATAAGCGTTAGTCGTGATAAAACGATCAAAGCATTTTCAAG
>SBGS01000054.1 GCA_006226555.1 Bacteroidota bacterium | reverse complement strand
TACCTGATAAAATTCTTTTTGTTTCTGAACCACCTTTCTGTACTTCACGATCCTGATCGTAGCTTCCAGATGATCATAACCGATGAATTCTTCTACTTTATCGTCAATAAGAACAACCCAGTCATCAGTTTCCATTGCAGTTGCTGCTCTTGAGCGTTCCTTTTGCTTATCAAGCTCGGATTCAAATCCCTTTTCGTCGACGCTGAAATTGTTTTCTCTCGCTATGAGAGAAGTAAGGTCCGCAGGGAAACCAAATGTGTCGTACAATTCAAAAACAACTGCCCCAGGAATGACCTGTTCTCCTTTAGCTTTTAGATCAACTAAGATTTGATCGATTCTTTTCAAGCCTTGTTCTAACGTACGGAAAAAGCTATTCTCCTCTTCTCGAATAACCTTTTCGATCAATCCCTGTTGCTGGATCAGTTCAGAATACGGATCACCCATTTCTTTCGCAAGAACACCTGATAGATCAGCTAAAAATGATTGCTCCAGTTTTAGTGTTTGATAACCATATCTTACAGCTCGTCTAAGGATTCTTCTTATGACATATCCTGCCCCGGTATTTGATGGCAATTGACCATCAGCAATTGAGAAAGAGATAGCACGGATGTGATCTGCTATAACGCGTAACGCGATATCTGTCGTTTCGTTTTCGCCATATTTCACTCCTGAAACTTTCTCCATGTGCTGGATCAGCTTCTGGAAAAGATCAGTGTCGTAATTCGAGGTTTTCCCTTGGAGTGCCATAGCTAGTCGTTCCAGTCCCATTCCGGTGTCAACGTGTTTTTCCGGCAGTGGCTCAAGTGATCCATCGGCCTTACGATTGAACTCCATGAATACATTGTTCCAGATCTCGATAACTTGTGGGTGATCTTGATTTACCAGCGAAAGTCCATCCATTTTTGCGCGTTCACTGTCCGGGCGAAGGTCTACGTGTATCTCTGTACAAGGTCCACATGGTCCCACATCCCCCATTTCCCAGAAATTATCCTTCTTGCTTGCAAGAATAATGCGATCTTCTGCAATGTGACGTTTCCAAAGATTAACACTTTCATCATCTCTTGGTACACCATCTTTATCATCACCCTCAAAAACAGTAACATACAATCGTTCAACCGGGATCTTATATACGTCGGTCAAAAGTTCCCAGGCCCACGCAATTGCTTCCTCTTTGAAGTAATCACCGAATGACCAGTTGCCGAGCATTTCGAACATCGTATGGTGATATGTGTCCACTCCAACTTCCTCAAGGTCGTTATGTTTACCTGAAACTCGCAAACATTTCTGAGAGTTAGCGACTCTTCGCACTTTCGGTACGGCGTTACCAAGGAAATAATCCTTGAATTGATTCATTCCGGCGTTAACGAACATCAACGTTGGATCGTCCTTGACAACCATAGGTGCACTTGGTACGATTTCGTGTCCCTTTGAAGCAAAGAAATCAAAGAATGTTTTGCGAATTTCGGATACTGTCATTTGATGTGTTATTGTGCTGCAAAAATAGTTGATTCGAAAAATGTTTTTCTATTTCCTGTAAATGGTTTGAGTAGGATACGCAAATTCGAGTCCTTCTGCGTTGAAACGCTTAAGGATCGTAATATTGATATCCGTTTGAGTTTGAAGAATATCTTCTCCAGCCTTGATGTAATAAATGAACAAGATTCCCAAAGCAAAATCTCCCCAATTATTGAATGACACCAATATGTCTTCTTCTGTGGAAGGGTGTGCTTCAGCAATCTCTTTGAGCATCTGCATGGCCTTCTCCATTCCTTCAGGACTAGTTTCGTAAGTCAATCCTAAATTCAGGACAATTTTTCTGGATGGTTCTCGTGAGATGTTTTCAATTGGACTCTCACTGAACTGGGCATTCGGAATGGTGATCTGACGTCCCTCCAATGTGCGAATTCGAGTACTTCTGATCCCAACCTCCTCAACAACACCGTCGTGTCCACTGATAACTATACGATCCGCGATCTTGAAAGGTTTATCAAGGTAAACCATTATACCACCGAAAATATTCTTCACTGTATCCTGAGCAGCTAGTGCTAACGCTAAACCTCCAATTCCGAGTCCTGCGATGAGTGCGGCAACATCGAAGCCAGCATTGTTTAATCCGATGATTATACCCATCGACCAAAGAATGGCCTTGAATAATTTTCGGATCAACGGCATTAACTGGTCGTCCAGATCGCTTTCTGATTTTTCGACCAATGGAACGATGTATTCCTCCACCAGGGCATCAACTGTTCTCACAACAAGCCAGGTAATGTTAAGTGTAAAGAGGAATGTAAACATGTGACGGAAGAACCCATCAACACCGGCTCCGAAGGTCAGACGTTGAAATCCTAAGTAGAAACCAAGGATACCAATAGCATAAACGATCGGTTCTTCCAGTTTATCGATCAACAGATCATCCAGTTTAGAAGCCGTTTTTTCCGTAATGCGCTTGACATATTTGCCTATAATCCAGTAACAGATCTTTGCAACGATGATAGCGCCTAATAAAATTCCGAACGAGATCAGCCAGTTTTGAACTGTGTTCCCATAAAAACTCTGTGATAAAAACTCCTTCATCTTCTTTCTCTTTTCAGATTTTCATCGCGAATATAGAGAGAATCTACCGCTTAGACTTGAGGCAAAAGCCTGTTTCTTAGCTTTTTTTAACTGCTATCTCGGGAAAATGCTCGTATTTTTGTCCGGTGACACGCAAAAAATATAGATATAATCCGAAAACACTCACATACGAGGAAGTAAAGGTAACGTGGGGAACGCGAATATTGAAGATAGCGCTTTGGTTGGCGCCTAATATTCTATTCGCTGGTGTTGCCGCATATTTCTTTGCGAGAGGGGTAGATAGTCCGAGGGAGCGTGCGCTGAAAGCAGAACTAGATGCTGTGAAATCAGAACTTTCGAGGATCAATCAGGACGTTGATCTGGCAAACAAAGTGCTTGATGAAATCGAAAGACGAGATGAGAATATGTATCGTCTCGCATTACATGCAAAATCATTTCCGGAAGAGCTCAGAAGAATGGGTACTGGTGGAAGTGATAAGTATGATGACCTGCTGCGTTTACCCAACGGCGAATTGATAAAGAATACTTCTCAAAATGTCGATGCGCTCAAAAGAAGATTGCATGCACAACGGTTGTCGTTTGATGAATTGGTGAAGCTGGCAAAGCAAAAGGAGAAATTACTCGCATGCGTTCCCGCTATCCAGCCTGTAAGAAACACTCAGCTGAAGCATGCAGTTTCAGGATTTGGTTATCGAATAGACCCTGTATACAAGACAAGACATATGCATACCGGAGTAGATTTTACTGCGAATAAAGGGACAGAAGTCTTTGTTACGGGTGATGGAATAGTAAAGGAGATACAAAGCAACAATTGGGGATACGGAAAGTGCATTATAGTGGATCACGGTTTCGGGTATCAAACACTCTATGCCCATTTGAGTGCGTTTAAGGTGAAGGTGGGGCAGAAAGTAAAGAGAGGAGAGCTTATAGGTTTGATCGGATCTACAGGTAAATCAACAGGACCACATCTTCATTATGAAGTAATCAAGGATGGAACGAAAGTGAATCCAATCGGATATTTCCATTCAGATCTTTCTCCTGAACAATATGAGCAGCTCATAGAGATGTCAAACAACTCTAATGTTGCACTTGACTAATTCAAATACTGACAATCTGTCTGATTAAATTCCTTTCCAAAGAAAAATTCGTCAGTTTTCCATTCAACTTGTCATATTTTATCCGCTTCTTTTCGGGTGGCATAACCTTTGACTATAGGAAACCAGTTTTAATGATTTAGAAAATATATAGTCATGGGAAAAATAATTGGAATAGACTTAGGAACTACGAACTCGTGTGTTGCGGTGATGGAGGGGAATGAACCTGTAGTGATCGCCAACTCTGAGGGAAAGAGAACTACACCTTCAGTAGTAGCATTTGTTGAGGGAGGTGAGCGTAAGGTTGGAGATCCTGCAAAACGTCAGGCGATTACCAACCCACAGAAAACAATATACTCAATTAAGCGTTTCATGGGATCATCATATGATGATACAAAAGCAGAAGCTGAAAGAGTACCATACGAGATGGTGAAAGGTGATAACAATACACCAAGAGTATTAATTGATGACAGAAAATATACTCCACAAGAGATTTCTGCAATGATCCTTCAGAAAATGAAGAAGACTGCAGAAGATTATCTTGGACAGGAAGTTACTGAAGCGGTAGTTACAGTTCCTGCATATTTTAATGACGCACAGCGTCAGGCTACAAAAGAAGCAGGAGAAATCGCTGGTTTAACGATCAAACGTATTATTAACGAGCCTACAGCTGCTGCACTTGCTTATGGTTTGGATAAGAAGGGAATTGATCAGAAGATCGTAGTATTCGACTTCGGAGGTGGTACGCATGACGTATCAGTTTTAGAGCTTGGTGATGGGGTATTCGAAGTGTTAGCAACGGATGGTGATACTCACCTTGGAGGGGATGATGTGGATAATGCGATCATCAACTGGTTGGCAGAGGAGTTTAAAAATGATGAAGGAGTTGATCTTCGCAAAGACCCAATGGCGCTTCAGCGTTTGAAGGAAGCTGCTGAGAAAGCAAAGATCGAGTTGTCTTCATCCACTTCTACAGAGATCAACCTGCCATACATTATGCCGGTAGATGGTATTCCGAAGCACTTGGTGCGCACGTTACAAAGAGCGAAGTTTGAGCAATTGATCTCGGATATCGTAGAACGTACAATCGCGCCTTGTCGTTCAGCATTAAAAAATGCAGGTTTATCTACAAGTGATATTGATGAGGTGATCTTAGTAGGAGGTTCTACTCGTATTCCGATCATTCAGGA
This sequence comes from Bacteroidota bacterium, assembly GCA_006226555.1. Taxonomy (GTDB): domain Bacteria; phylum Bacteroidota; class Bacteroidia; order Flavobacteriales_D; family Crocinitomicaceae; genus UBA4466. The sequence goes on along the minus strand of SBGS01000054.1, from coordinate 12,409 downwards.
AGCTGTAAAGAACTTCTTCGGTAAAGAGGCTTCAAAAGGAGTAAATCCAGATGAAGTTGTAGCGATCGGAGCAGCAATTCAGGGAGGAGTATTGACAGGTGAAGTGAAAGATGTACTTCTTCTGGATGTAACACCACTTTCTCTCGGTATTGAGACAATGGGAGGAGTATTCACGAAATTGATCGAGGCGAATACAACAATTCCAACTAAGAAGTCGGAAGTGTTCTCGACAGCATCTGATAATCAGCCATCAGTTGATATACACGTGTTACAAGGTGAACGTCCGATGGCAGCAGATAACAAAACGCTTGGAAGATTCCAGCTTACAGATATACCACCTGCACCAAGAGGTGTTCCTCAGATCGAGGTGACCTTTGATATCGATGCGAACGGTATTATGAATATATCTGCAAAAGATAAAGGAACTGGTAAAGAGCAGTCTATCAAGATCGAGGCTTCTTCTGGATTATCTGAAGACGAGATCGCTAGAATGAAAGCTGAGGCAGAATCAAATGCGGAAGCTGATCAAAAGCGTAGAGAAGAGGCTGAGTTGATCAACAAGGCAGATTCGATGATCTTCCAGACGGAGCGTCAGTTGAAGGAGTATGGGGATAAGATCCCTGCTGATAAAAAACAACCTATCGAAGATGCGCTTGCAGAATTGAAGAAGGAGTTTGAAGCGAAGAATGTAGCAAATCTTCAACCGGCTATCGATAAGTTGAATGAAGTATTCCAGGCTGCGTCGCAGGACATGTATAATGCATCAAATGCGGATGGCGGAGCACAAGGAGGAAGTACGGATTCAGACTCTGCGAATGCTGGTGATGAAGTTACGGATGTTGACTTCGAGGAAGTAAACGAAAAGTAAATAATTAATTCGTTAGACAAAAGGGGCAGTTTTTACTGTCCCTTTTTTTATGATACCGTCTTCTATTTATATTTGATAAAACAAAACACCCAAAATGCGTTTATACCTTTTATTTTCCATTATAATACTGACTATTAATTTTTCGATAGGACAGGAGCTCTATTATGATAGTATTTATAAGAAGATTGACAAGAATACCTATGAATATACTACGATAACCAATGAAACGTTGGAGTTTGATTTTTACCGTGCGAAGGATGCTAAAGGAAAACTTCCATTGGTGATTTATGTGCATGGTGGAGGCTTCTCAATGGGCGAGAGAGATAACAGGGGGATCATTTATTTTGGTAAACGTCTTGCGGCCAGGGGGTATGCATTTGCCTCAGTTTCGTACAGGCTAACCATGAAAGATATAGGTCTTGGTTGTGACGTTACAGCCGATCAAAAAAGAGGAGCTATTGATAATGCAGCTCAGGATGTGCTGCAAGCAATTAAACGTATTGTGAAAGATGCACAGTTTGAGATCGATCCTGACAAGATCATTTTAATTGGTTCAAGTGCAGGAGCTGAAACAGTATTACAGCTTGCCTTCAGAACGAAATACATGGATTCTTTGGATAATCACAAGTTTGCAGGGGTGATAAGTATGGCAGGAGCAATGATCGATGTGAATGATATTGACTTTGAGAATGCTATTCCTACTCAGTTATTTCATGGAACAGGTGATGCTTATGTTCCATATCATGTAGCTCCTCATCATTACTGCGGAGGAGATGACCCCGGATTTTTAATGTTATACGGCGCAGGACCGATCGCACAGCGTTTAAAGGGGTTGGGGACAGCTTATTTTCTTTATTCTATTGTTGGTGGGTCGCACGAATGGTCCGGTAAACCAACGAAATTCTGTTTTATTGAGATAGTGGACTTTATATACAATGATGTGCTCTATCCCAATATTCTTAGACAAACCGAGCGTACAATTTCGATAAAATAAAAAAGGAGCTTCATTGAAGCTCCTTTCTGATATAGCGTACAGTTTAACTTATTTCTTCACAGCGTCAACAACAGCTTTGAAAGCTTCAGGGTGATTCATTGCAAGGTCTGCAAGAACTTTTCTGTTAAGCTCCATTTCGCTTTTGTTGAATAATCCCATGAACTGAGAGTAGCTCATTCCGTGTTGACGTGCACCAGCGTTAATACGCGTGATCCACAAAGAACGGAAGTTTCTTTTCTTTTGTTTACGTCCTTCGTATGCGTACAACCACCCTTTTTCAACGGCGTTTTTCGCTACAGTCCAAACGTTTTTTCTTCTTCCAAAGTAACCTTTGGCGTGCTTCATGATGTTCTTACGACGCGCTCTTGAAGCTACATGATTTACTGATCTTGGCATAATTTTTAGTTTTTTAATAAGGAGTGCATCACTATTTCAGATGGCTTATATACTCATTACTTGGTTAAACACTTAAACCTATGCATGATCTGTCTTTCGACAGATTATTTCATGCACAATTGTTCTTTAATATTCCCCTCATCAGATTTGTGAACCAAACCTGCGTGAGTAAGGTTACGCTTTTGTTTAGTCGACTTCTTAGTTAAGATGTGCGACTTGAAAGCGTGCTTTCTTTTAATTTTACCGCTTCCAGTGATTGTGAATCTCTTCTTCGCACTGGATTTAGTTTTCATTTTTGGCATCTCTCTTTGTTTTAATTGACGCTATATCAGCTTTTTTAATTCTATTTCTTTTTCGGGTTGATCATAATGATCATCTTTTTACCCTCTAATTGTGGCATTTGTTCGATTACTCCAACATCCGCCAGCTCCTGAGCAAGTTTCAGCAAAAGGATTTCTCCACGATCTTTAAAGACGATCGTACGTCCTTTGAAGAATACGTAAGCCTTCACTTTACTTCCTTCCTCCAGGAATTTTTTAGCGTGAGCCAGTTTAAAGTTGAAATCGTGATCATCTGTGTTTGGTCCAAAACGGATCTCTTTAATGATGATCTTACTTTGCTTGGCTTTCAGCTCTTTTTGTTTTTTCTTTTGGTTATACAAGAACTTACGGTAGTCCATGATCTTGCACACCGGTGGATCAGCTTTTGGAGAGATTTCAACAAGGTCGAGTTCCTGTTCTTCGGCAAGTTTTCTGGCTTCAGCAACCGTCATTACTTTCGGTTCCTCACCTTCCAATACCAATCGGATCTGACGAGCAGTGATTTTTTCATTGATCCTGTGCTGTTCAGTTTCTTCCCTTTTTACAAAATTCTTTCTTCCAGGTTTTCTCATTAAGTTGTTAATCGTTAAAAGCTAATTCTTTTTCAGTGAGTTCCGTAACCAGATTGGCAAACTCTTTAACGGTAAGAGATCCTTTATCTCCTTCACCGCGCTGGCGAACAGAAACTTGCTCATTTAAAGCTTCTTGCTCTCCAACTATCAACATGAACGGGATCTTTCCGATCTCCGCTTCACGTATCTTCTTGCCTATCTTTTCGTTACGATCGTCAACGAATCCGCGAATATCGTAATTATTTAGCAAATCCAAAACTTTTTGAGCGTAATCATTGTACTTCTCACTGATCGGTAAAATCGCAAATTGATCAGTAGTTAACCACAATGGGAAGTCACCTGCACAGTGCTCCAGAAGAACTGCAACAAATCGTTCCATTGAACCAAACGGAGCACGGTGTATCATTACCGGACGATGCTTTTGGTTATCCGCTCCAGTATATTCGAGCTCAAAGCGTTCAGGTAGGTTGTAATCAACCTGAATAGTCCCAAGCTGCCATTCTCTTCCCAAAGCATCCTCAACCATGAAGTCAAGTTTTGGTCCGTAGAAGGCTGCTTCACCATATTCTACCACTGTATTCAAGCTCTTTTCCGCTGCAGCTTCTATGATCGCCTGCTCCGCCTTTTCCCAATTTTCCTTTGAGCCGATGTATTTTTCAGGGGCATCAGGGTCACGCAGAGAAATTTGAGCTTTAAAGTTTGAGAAATCAAGCGTTTTAAAGATGTATAAAACGAGGTCAATTACTTTTTTGAACTCATCTTTTACTTGATCCTGAGTACAGAAGATGTGTGCATCGTCCTGAGTAAACCCACGAACACGCGTAAGTCCGTGCAGCTCTCCGGACTGCTCATATCTGTATACCGTTCCGAATTCTGCAAATCGAGCAGGAAGATCCTTGTAAGATCTTGGTTTAGATTTGAATATCTCACAGTGATGTGGACAGTTCATCGGCTTCAACAAGAATTCCTCTCCTTCATCCGGCGTGTTGATCGGTTGGAATGAATCCTTACCGTATTTCGCATAGTGTCCCGAAGTTACATACAACTCCTTATTTCCAATATGTGGAGATATAACCTGGTCGTAACCTGCTTTTCTTTGAGCTTTCTTCAGGAAGTTTTCAAGACGCTCACGCAATGCAGCTCCTTTTGGTAGCCACAAAGGAAGTCCTTGTCCTACTTTTTGAGAAAAAGTAAACAGCTCAAGCTCTTTTCCAAGTTTTCTGTGGTCCCGCGCCTTTGCCATTTCAACTTTCTCCAGATACTCACTTAGCTCAGACGCTTTTGGGAATGTAACGCCATAAATACGTGTCAGCTGCTTACGATTCTCATCGCCTCTCCAATAAGCACCTGCAATGGAAGTTAGCTTAACGGCCTTTATGTATCCAGTGTTTGGAATATGTGGTCCGCGACAAAGATCCGTGAACTCTCCTTGCGTATAGAATGTTATCGTACCGTCTTCGAGATCCTCTAACAGTTCGAGTTTGTACTCATCTCCTTTTTGTTCAAAGTACTTGATAGCCTCGACTTTCGAAATTTCTTGTCTGATATAAGGGTTTTTCGCTTTCGCGAGTTCCTTCATCTTTTCTTCGATCTTGATAAGGTCTGCTTCCGTTATTTCGTAATCCATGAAGTCGACATCGTAATAAAACCCGTTTTTGATCGGGGGACCGATGGCTAATTTTACTCCGGGATAATAGAATTCGATCGCTTCAGCCATGAGGTGAGCAGAAGAGTGCCACATTGTGGACTTACCCTCATCGTCATTCCAGGTCAATAATTGCAATGTAGCATCCTCATTGATCGGCCTGGTGGCATCGATCACTTCTCCATTCACTTTGGCAGACAATACGTTACGTGCCAGCCCTTCAGAAATACTCATCGCAATGTCAAGGGCAGTTGTTCCTTTTTCAACTTCCCTGACAGAATTGTCCGGTAGGGTGATTTTGATCATTTTTCTTTGTATAATTAGGCTGTAAAGATAGTATTTCGATAGAAAACTAACAGTAAAAAAGACATTTGATTCGCTTAGTTCAAATACCTTTTATACCACTTTCACTAGCTCTGATTATTGGGGTGTTAATAGCCGATGCATTTCAAAGTGCGCAGCTTTCACTTTTTGTCCCCCTGCTTTTGATGATCTGCTCAATTATTTTGGCTCTAATCATGAAGGGGAGATGGTCAATAATCCCTGTTATTCTCGTGTTCATCTCTATAGGATCCACCCTGCTATTGCTCAAGAGAAGAGATAGACAGCTCATCCTTCAAAATGATCCCCAGTTTGTTATCGGAGAAGTTATTGAGGTTAGGCATTCAAAATCAGATTGGAATACGATCTTATTCGAAGTTGAAGCAATACCTGGGGAGCAGAAATTTATATGCAGTAATGAGTTGTTATTGCTAAAAACTGCTGCTAACATTCATACAGGGGATGTGCTCTTAATGCGAATCGAACCGTCGTTAATACATAGCAAAGGGAATCCTGGAGAATTTGATCTTAAAGAATATTATGAGGGGAAAAACATTCGATTTCAGGCTTTTATGAATGAGAATGATTATCAATTACTTGAGCATCGGAATTCCTTAATGGGTTATTTTAATGCACTTCGTGAAGGGGCGGTTGAGCTTGTTAAACGTTATTTTCCGGATGAATCCCATGGTCTGGCGATAGCAATTCTGCTTGGTGACAAGAGCTATCTTGATCCAGAAATATATTCTATTTTCCAGGATGCCGGAGCAATGCACGTATTGGCCGTTTCCGGATTACATGTGGGTATTGTAATGTTGCTTTTAAGTTATTTATTTCAGCGATCTAGCCGCTTCATTTCAAAAAGGACGGCAATTGTATTAACCTTGGTTCTAACATTTATATATGCCGGGATCACTGGTTTTTCACCTTCAGTCGTTCGTTCTTTCATCATGTTCGGAGTCATTTTAATCGGACAACTAATGAGCTGGGAGTCAAATACCCTAAATTCTCTGGGGTTTGCTGGTTTTTTACTCTTATTGATAAATCCTTTATTGATCTACGATCTAGGATTTCAGCTTTCTTTTCTTGCCATGCTGGGTATTATTTTACTGTACACTAAAGTGGAAAGACTTTTTTATGTGCGGAACAAATTTGCACGAAAGATCTGGCAGGGGACAGCACTTGGTATCGCTGCACAGATTGCCACTTTGCCCTTAGCGCTTTATCATTTTGGGAAATTCCCGAATTATTTCTGGCTATCAAATTTACTGGTCATGATCTTCGCTGGAATAATTTTAGGACTAGGCCTATCATTTCTGGTTTTGGGTAGAATTAGTTTTATGGCCAAAATGATGGGAATGGTAATAGGATTACTCATTTCATTATTCACTACATTGACTGCTTATATCGGTGACTTACCGTATGCTGTTGCTTCTGGTTTTAGTATTGATGCGACAATGCTCATGTTACTTTATATAATGCTTTCAATAGGCTTGCTCTTAATGAGCTGGAAAGGTAAAAGACCAATTATTTTCCTGGGTGCTATTATAGCTTTGATCGTAGTGCAAACACTTCGTTTGAATAATTTAATTCAGCATGAAGTTGTTGTTTTTAACTCTGAAAAACCCTGCGTATTGAAAAGATCAGGTGAATACTTAACCGTGTTTTATGGTTTTAACGGGGACAAGAAGCGAGTAGATCGCCTTGTTTCTGATTATAACAAAAAGCTAAACATGGACGTTGAATTCGTTTCTATGAACCTGAATGAAAGGTATACCGTACCTGAGGAATCATTTAGCATAGCAATTGATGAGGAGGGAAGCTGGTTTTTAGATCACGGAAAACGCAAATATTACATTGTTCAAAATTACAGACAGTCTAATATTTCTGACAGAATACCAATTAAAATGGCTTATTTACCTGTCTTTAGTGAGGATGAAATTAGTCTGAGGAACGGAGCGTTCAGATCTGTAAAGTGAGCCTATCCAATACCTTCTTCAAATGATTCTTTTCTAAGCCTATCGCGATCATCTGGATGCGCTATTGATATAAGGAGCTCTGCCCGCTCTTCGAGACTTTTACCATGTAGGTTCACGATACCATATTCTGTGCAAACCCAGTGCACGTGAGCACGAGTCGTTACTACACCTGCTCCTGAACGGAGACTATGAACGATCTTGGGATGTCCTTTTTTTGATCTGCTGGTCAGTGCAATGATCGGTTTACCTCCCTTAGAAATGGAAGCGCCCCTTATGAAGTCCATTTGTCCTCCAACACCTGAATATATACTGGATCCAATAGAATCGGCACAAACTTGTCCGGTCAGATCTATTTCCAAAGCACTGTTGATCGCGACCACCTTTGGATTTCTGCTGATGACGTTTGCATTGTTCACATATTCGGCACTCAACATTTTAACCAATGGATTATCATCCACAAAGTCGTATAAACGTTTGCTTCCAACTAAAAAACTGGAAACGATCACCCCTGGATGTTTTTCCTTACACTTTCCTGTGATCACACCTTTTTCTACTAATGGTATGATCCCATCTGAGAACATTTCTGTGTGAATACCAAGGTCTTTATGATTTGATAGTGCTGCCAGAACGGCGTTCGGGATGGCTCCAATTCCTAATTGTAAGGTCGAACCGTCTTCAATAATTGATGCTATGTTGTGTCCTATCTTTACTTCATCCGCGGTCAACTCATGTTCAGGAAGAACAGGGAGTTCCTGGTGTCCTTCAACGAGGTAATCTATCTGGCTGATGTGAACAATTCCGTCTCCGTGAGTTCTCGGCATGTGTTTATTTACTTGCGCGATCACGATTTGTGCAGAATCGAGAGCGGCTTTGGAGATGTCTACAGATACTCCCAATGAACAGAATCCGTGCTTGTCGGGTGGAGAAACGGTCACTAGAGCAACATCTAGCGGCACTTGTCCCGAAGTGAATAATCTTGCGCCTTCACTTAAAAAAATAGGGATGTAGCTTCCTCGATCTGAATTGATGGCCTCTCTTACATTTGCTCCTACGAATAGTGCATTCACAAAAAAGACACCTCTGTATTTTTCATCTGCGTAAGGAGCAGGACCTTCAGTATGCAGTTGGTAGATCTGTACGTTTTTTAGTCTTTCAGATTGATTTACCAACTCATTGATAAGCAAATGCGGAGCAGCCGCTCCTGTATGAATAAATACATTGTTATTTGACTGCACTGCATTCAAAGCTTTCTCAATTGGAGTGAACATAGATCGAAATTTGTACTAAAATTAAAGAAAAAACCCACCAAAAAGGTGGGTTTTCTGTAGATCAGTTGATCAGTGAAACACTTTTCGACTTAAAGACTATAACTACTATTCAACGTATTACCTAAACCTAACAAATGTGAATCGTGGGTGTTTCGATATCGAATATATGAATACTAAAACCGTTTAGCATTACTTAAACATAAATTGAGGGGGGAACACTCCTATTTTTAGGATAGCCATGGTTCAAGGAGATCCTTATTCTCAATACACCATTTGTACAATGTATTCGATCCACCTTTTACGTTCAACTTTCTACAGATCCGACTCCGGTAATTTTCTACTGATTTTTCAGTGACAAAGAGTAGCTCAGAGATTTCTCTCGATGTTTTATTTTCAGCGACAAGTTTAAGTGTGTTGCGTTCAGCATTAGAAAGTGATTCAACAGCATTTTTTACTTCCTGGATCTTACTGTTAAAGTGTTTTCTATTGGCCAGAAACGGTTCGAGCCTTTTCGAAACGTAAGGTATATCGTGTAGAACATTTTGAATGCACTCGATGATTTCCTTTGACGAATCTTCTTTGAGTAAAAAACCCAATGCACCGTGGTTAAAAGCCTCGTTGAAAAACAACTCGTCGTTGTGCATTGTAAGGATGATCGGTTTTGTCTTTATGTCCATTTCTCGCAATGATCTCAGGACATCAATTCCTGACAATCCCGGCATGTCGATATCCAGTATGGTAATGGTATATTTATCGTATTTCAGTTTATGAATTGCATCCTCTCCGGTTTCAACTTCATCTATCTCACAATGGGCAATAAGGTCACTAATGAGGGACTTCAATCCTTTTCTAAATATTGGATGATCGTCAGCTAGTAATATTTTCATTTGCCTGACTTTAGTTTAATTCTTACCCGCATTCCTTTTTCAACTTTGTCAAATTTAAGTTGACCATGCATCGCTCTCACTCTTTGTTCAATACTTTTTAATCCGAGTGACTTATCAGAAGCATAAGATTTTTCGAAGTCGAGTCCGATGCCATTATCTTGATAAGTTAACCTTAGCATCTCATCTTTGAGCTCCAGATCAACTTTCAGAGCTGTGGCGTTGGCGTGTTTAATGGTATTGTTTATCAACTCCTGAGTAATGCGGTATATCCTTACCTGGTTCATCTGAGAGATCTCTTCATCCTTAATTGCACATATTTCGAAGTTGACAAGTATTCCGGTGTTTTCATGAACCTGTAGCAGCAACTTTTCAAGAGCCGGTTTCAATCCAAGTCGTCTTAATTCCGGCGGGACCAAAGAGCGGGAGATCGATCTAACTTCTTCTATAACGTTCGAAAAATCCTCATCTATCTCATGTTGAACTCCTGATTCAGTAGGGTTAAATCGAGTGAATTTATTTTTTAGGATGACAAGCGACTGGCCAAGTCCATCATGTAGATCACGAGCGATTCTGCTCCTTTCATCTTCTAATTTGTTGACAAGTGCATTGCTGAATTCGATTTCCTTCTTCTGTCTGGATCGGTAATGATGTATTCCCAGACCACCCAGGATCAGGAGAAAGATTCCACTCACGAGTCCGATATTTAGCCTGAGCCGGGCATTGTTCAATTGTTCTTCTGACAATTTACGTTCAAATTCTCTGCGTTCCTCGATCTTTTCTTTTTCGGCACGCTCAACATCATATTTCAGCTGCATTTCGTTCATAAGTTGAATATGCCCTCTGTTGTTCAAAGAATCCTTAAATGTTCTGAAACGTTTGTATGCGATCAGTGCATCCTCAAATCGTTTTTGTTTTTCCAGAGACTGATATCGGATCTGATATATTCCACTTTGAATCTCATGTGGGGATCCATACTTTTTGTAAACTGCTGCGGAGTCCAGAAACTGCTCAACTCCGGAAAAGTCCTTTTTTTCCATTCTAAGCTGGGCGAGAGAAAGATAGATCTGAGAGATCGCATATGTTAACTTGGTATCCTTAGCCAATTCCAGTGCATTCCACATTAGACTATCTGACTTATCGTAATTACCTTTTACGCGTTCCAGTACTCCCAGATTAACCATAGAATTAAACCAAAGTAAGCTGTAGTTCTTTCGTTTCGAAAGTTCCAGTGCGTAACGATATTCCTGTTCAGCTCTTTCGAGAGAATCCATTTCCATAAAATAGTATCCCAGATTCTCTCGGATAATGATCTCAAGTCTCGAGGATTCCAGTTTCTTAGCGATAATTAAACCTTTTTGAAGGTCTTTTCGGGCTTCCTCAGGAGAATTCAAACGGAGCTTTAAAAGACCACGATTGTTGAGGAGAAAGCCGTACTCAAATTGCTTTTTATTTTCTTGAGCAAGTTTAATGGACTCCATGTAACTGTTGATGCACATGGAGGTACTGTCCAAACGTTCGTAGTAGGTTGCAAGCCCGTTAAGACTGTAGATCATGTTCGAAGTGTCTTTTCTCTTTTTAGCATCCTCGTATTCATCTTTCATCATTCGCAGCAGAATTGCAGGGTCTGCACTGTTATCGATCACAAAAATCTTTCTGATGGATGCGGATGATCTTAATCTGTCGTTGTCAATTTTTCGCGCCAATTCTATGGCAGATTCAAAGTATACGCGAGCACTATCATTCTGGCCGATATAGTAAAAAACGGTGCCTCTGTATATATCTGTCAAACCTTGGAGCGTACTATTACCGGTTCTTATGGCCTCTTTTTCAAGGTAATCCAGTTCAGAATTGCAACGACTGGGATCAGTCTGAAGGTATTCATCGATCTTCGCTAAACGCGATTTGTATTGCTTGATCTCAGGATAGCCTTCATAGACCTGAGCCTTCACAAAACTTGTGAATAAAAGAACGGGTAGAAGTAGTGTTAGCAAGGTTTTCATTAGAAGTAAATGTAACTAATTTTCATTTGTTGAATTGTTTGAAAGGGATAATGATCGATGTATTAAGAGCTTTATGTAAATTTGATTCATGCCCTATCGCTACATACTATTCATAGTGCTTCTAGGATTATTCAATAATCTATCAGCGCAGCGTTCAAAGGACTCTGTGTACGCGTTGTATTACTTCAACGAATTTCAGAAATTCGAATATGAAGACTACGATCTTGCCAAGCGCTATGCGGATTCTGGATTGTATTTTGCCAAGAAAACGGGGATAGATCACCTATTAGGGAAGGCTCACATGTACATGGGATGGTTCTATCAGGATCTCTCACAGTTTAAGCAATCGAACGAACACTTCTACAAGTCTCTTGCTTATTTGAAAAAGGCGAATGATCATCAGGGCGTTGCTGATGCGTACGGGAATATAGGAAACTCGTATCTCGATATGCGGGAATTCAGAAAGAGTTTGGATTATCAGCTACTAAGTCTTGATGAAAATGATAAGATCATACGCTCGAATCCTTCAAAAAAAGATTTAAAAACGGCTTTAACCGGTAAGACTTATGCCCTTCACAATATAGGTGAGATCTATAATGAGATCGGTCTTTATGACAAGGCTCTGGAATACGAAAGGAGAAGTTTGGAGCTGGAGAAAAAACATGGTACTCAGGACGGAATAGCGATCTCGTATAATACTATCGGTCAGACCTACAGGAAAATGGGTGTATTGGACAGCGCACGTTATTATTTCCAGAAATCTATTGATCTATACGAATCAGGAGCCTTTTCAGCGCGTTACGGATACGCCATTGCTCTGCATGAATATGCAGTAATGCAAGAAAGCGGCTTAAGTGAATCTCAGATCAAGTCAATGCTTGATAAGAGTTTGCAGATCAGAAAGGAGCTAAGGGATGTTGAAGGGGAGGCACAGATTTATCTGGATATAGCTGATTTTAGATTTGATGCCTTAAGTATGGACAGTTTGAGTAAGCTGCTTTCATGGTCCTATGAGCTCATCACGGATAATGAACTTAATTATCTCGAAGAAAAGTACTTCAAGCTGTATTCAAGGTATAACTCCAAAATAGGAAAGTTCCAGTCGGCTTATTTTGCACTTGAGAATTACCTCGAATTAAAAGCTATTTCGGATGCTAAA
>SBGS01000121.1 GCA_006226555.1 Bacteroidota bacterium | reverse complement strand
TCTATCAAAACACACATCAAACAACTAAGCGATAAAGATTATAGTTCCCTTTCTGATCTTACGTCTCCGGATTTTGTCCTGATGTTTATTCCACTTGAATCTTCCTTTGCTCTGGCAGTAAAAGAAGAACCTACGATATATCAGCAGGCCTGGTCAAAGAAGGTGATACTTGTAACACCAAGTACACTTCTGGCGACGCTTAAAACCGTAGAAAATATCTGGAAACAGGAGCGTCAGACAAGAAATGCGTTTGAGATCGCAGAACAAGCAGGTAGATTGTATGATAAATTCGTTGGTTTTGTTTCGGATCTTGAAAAAGTTGGAAACAAGCAGCAAGAAGCCTTGAAGTCTTATAATGAAGCTATCTCGAAACTACATACAGGTAAAGGAAATCTCGTCCGATCTGCGGAAAAATTGCGGGAGCTTGGTGTAAAGACTAAGAAAAAACTTGACGATAAGTTCTTGGGGGAAGATGATCAGCCTACTTCGTAAGGTGAGAGCGTATTTCCTTCATAAAATCAGAGGCATAGACGAAATCCAGAATCTCCTGATTATCCGTAGTTAGAATATCCTTTTTGTTACCTTCCCACCAATTATTGCCTTGGTGAATGAACAGGATATGATCACCGATCTCAATTACGGAATTCATGTCATGCGTAATGACAACAGTTGTTATATTATACTCGTATGTTAGCTCCTGAATAAGATTATCGATTACTATCGCTGTCTGGGGATCTAATCCAGAGTTAGGTTCATCGCAAAAAAGATATTCCGGATTCATTGCAATCGCTCTAGCTATGGCTATACGTTTCTGCATACCTCCAGAACATTCGGCAGGATACAACTTGTTTCTACCCGATAAATTAACGCGATCCAAACAAAAGTTAACGCGATCCAGACGTTCTTTTTTTGTCATGTTCGTGAACATCGTCAGAGGAAACATTACATTCTCCTCAACAGTCAAGGAGTCAAATAAAGCAGAACCCTGAAACAGCATTCCGATCTTTCTCCTAATATCAACTTTTTCCCTTCTATCCATTGTGGTGAAATTCCTTGCGTCATATAAGATCTCACCTGTATCAGGTTGATGTAAACCAACGATACATTTTGTAAGTACGGATTTACCGGAACCCGATTGTCCAATGATCAGATTTACCCTTCCCTTCTCAAATTTTGTATTGATGTTTTTCAATACATGGTTATCTCCAAAAGTTTTATTGATGTTCACTAACTCTATCATAGCAGGATCATTTGAGTTAGGAAGAAATTGGCAATAAGAATTGCAATACTCGCCGAGACTACTGCTCTGGTTGCTGATTTACCAACATCAACAGCACCTGATTTTGTATAATATCCGTAAAAAGAAGCTATGGAAACAATTAGAAATGCAAACACCACAGTTTTTGTTAAGGCGTAGGTGATATCGCTGAAATTAAACCATGAACGAATCCCATACACATAGGTTTCTGTACTTGCCAGGCCAGATAACAACAGGGAAACCCATCCACCAACAAGACTCAATCCCATTGAAAATATAATGAGTACCGGGAAAAAGAATACTGCTCCCATTACTTTTGGTAAAATCAGGTAGCTTAAGCTGTTCACTCCCATAACCTCCAAGGCATCGATCTGCTCTGAAGATTTCATTGTTCCAATCTCCGATGCAACATTCGATCCTACCTTACCTGCAAGAATAAGCGAAATGATAGTTGGTGAAAACTCAAGAATTGTACTAGAGCGCGTGATATACCCTATTGTGTATTCAGGTAACCAAGGCGAATCCATATTGGAAGCCGTTTGGAGCGCAATTACGGCCCCCATGAAGAAGGACATTAGCCCAACAATAGGAATAGAATTTAACCCAATCAACTCGATCTCATCAAATAACCGTCGTCTGAACACACCCCATTTCTCTGGTTTTGAAAAGACAACCCAAAGCATTAGCATATACTTTCCTATGTTCTGCAGTAACCCTAGCATCGGCTACTAATTTAGTGGTATTTTCTCTGATAACAATAATGAGAAGGAATTCAATGAATAGCGTTAGTGATTTCACTACTTTTGAAATATGGATAGGCAAACAAAAACTGAGTTATTACTTCGGAAGTACATGCCGGAGGTTGCCGTACCATACATCTATGATCTAATGAGGAAATATCCATGTCGCTTCATTATTAGTAAACCTCGTAAAACGAAGCTCGGCGATTTTCGAAAGGATCCCGATGGAAAACCCCGCATAACAGTCAATGGTGATCTGAATGAGTATTCATTTCTTATTACAACAGTGCATGAATTCGCACATTTAATTGCATTTCAAATGCATGGTAGATCGATACGTCCCCACGGAAATGAGTGGCAAGGTACTTATAGGGATCTACTTTTGCCTTTGATCGATATGGGTGCCTTCCCAAACAAACTAAATAACGCACTGATCAATTCTCTTGTTACAGTTAAAGCGTCCTCGTGCTCTGATACGAGATTATATCGTGTATTATCGGAATTTGATAAGGGCAAAGATGACGAACATGTATTGGAAAGCTTACCCAATAATGAAGAGTTTATTTTAAACGGAAAGGTTTTCCTCAAAGGAAACCTCAGACGTTCACGTTACGTATGTACAGAAAAACATTCGCAGCGAACCTATCTGGTTCATGCGTTAGCAAAAGTGAAAAAAGTATCCACGAATGAACAATAACTATTCGATAATCATGGCTGGAGGCGTAGGGAGTCGATTTTGGCCTATGTCAGTACCCCAGCATCCAAAGCAATTTTTAGATATTCTTGGGATGGGAAAGTCTCTTCTTCAAATGACATTTGAAAGACTCAGTCACATCTCTCCAGCCGGGCAGATCTACATTATGACGAATGAGGACTACAAAGATCTCGTTCTTGAACAATTACCTGAAATATCCGCACATCAGGTACTTACGGAACCCGTTAGGAAAAATACTGCTCCGTGCATCGCATACGCCGCAGCCAAAATATACGGAATCGATCCAGACGCAAATCTCATTATTTCGCCGGCCGATCATTTGATCTTAAAGGAGGATGCGTTTAATGCTACCATCCGTCATGCGATATCTGCTGCAGAGCAAGGAAGAATTTCAACAATTGGAATCGTTCCAACGAGACCAGACACCGGATACGGATATATTGAGGTTGAAACAGAAAACATGGCGAATGTCATTTCTCCTGTGAAGCAATTCAGGGAAAAACCAAATCTCCAGACAGCAAAATTGTTCCTAAATAGCGGGAACTTCTTTTGGAATTCAGGAATATTCGTTTGGAAGGCTTCTACAGTGTTAGGAGCATTGGAAAAGTATCAACCTGTTCTTTTTGGATTGTTCAATAATTCTGTTGTTGCGTACAATTCTGAATTGGAACAAGAACACGTCAATAAAGCATTTCATGCCTGTGAGGACATATCTATTGACTATGCGATCATGGAGCATGCTGATAACATTGATGTCGTTCGAGCAGAATTCGATTGGTCCGATCTTGGAACATGGGGTAGCTTGGATATGCACTTGAAGAAAGATGAGACAAACAACGCGATAATTGGTGGCAACATTTGTGTCTTTAACTCTGATGATTGTATCATCAATCTGAATCGAGATACCGAAGCTGTAATAGATGGATTATCAGGATATCTTGTAATTCAGTCTGATAACAGATTAATGATCATACGAAAGGAAAATGAGCAAGAGTTAAAAGCTTTTGTCAAAGCATTAGAAATAAAAAAAGAGGGGTAGTACCCCTCTTTTTTTATTGCTTTTTGCCCTTTTTTAACTGTTGAGCTTCCCAGGCCCTATAGAGATCGAAGTAGCTTTTGGATTCCATTACGACCACTCCTCCAAGGGTATCTCCATATTTTGCAGGTAACCCTCCCGTGTAAACCATCATATGTCCGATTGAAGCTCCAGGCACAGATCCTGCATCCCTTGTTTTTACACCATCGATCAAGTAGATCATGTCACCCTTTCTTGCCCCTCGGAAAACCAGTTCACCATCATCAGTCATTTGTACATCGGTAGTCATACTCGTTACCAATCCTTTGATATCAAATTTTAATGGTGATTTATCGATCTCTTCCGCAGTTAATTGCTTAACCGGTAGATTACCATCTATCAATCTTAGCTTATCTCTCTGGTAGGTAACATAAGTGTCAGTGATCACAGTAGCCTTATCGCCAAAATAGATTTTGCCAATATTCGCAAATCCGTCCATTGGAACCTCAGCGATCAATCCGGTGATGGTGTCGTTTCCCTTTCTGATATTCACTGCATATGTTCCCGCAGGAATAGCTGAGATCCTAAAACGACCATCAATGTCAGTTTTCGTTTGGTATCTTTTACCATTATCATCGATAAATACGTGTGCATCTACCAGACCAATGTTCAAACCAAAATCTATTACCTCTCCGATTACCTCTCCTAAAGCAACTTGAGCATTTAAGGACCCAGCCAACATAAGGAAGGAAAAAATTGTTGTTAACGTTTTCATAATTCATCATTTTAAATTCTCTAGTAGGATGACTTCAGAAAACAAATTCCACAAAAAAAGTGTGCTCTTTTGAGAACACACCTTTATGTTATTTAAAATCAATTGATTACGCCTCAGCAGAGCTCGTTACAAAAGCCCTGTCTACTTTCTTAAACAGACCTTGCAGAACCTTTCCAGGACCAACTTCAACAACTTCAGTACAACCATCAGCAATCATTTGATTCATGATCTGTGTCCATTTAACAGGACCGGTTAACTGAGCAACCAAATTTTTCTTGATCTCCGAAGGATCAGTGACTGCCTGAGCATTCACATTTTGATACACTGGGCAGATCGGCTGGCTGAATTCAGTCGCTTCTATCGCTGCTGCCAATTTCTCTCTAGCAGGTTCCATTAGCGGTGAGTGGAAAGCTCCACCTACCTGCAGGATCATTGCTCTCTTCGCACCGGCTTCAGTTAATTTAGCACATGCCTCTTCGACCGCAGGTACTGCACCGGAAATTACAAGCTGTCCCGGACAATTATAATTAGCAGGAACAACCACTCCTTCGATCTCCGAACAGATTCTTTCTACTACATCATCTTCCAACCCAAGAATTGCTGCCATTGTAGACGGCTCTTTTTCACACGCTTCCTGCATAGCAAGAGCTCTTTGAGAAACAAGCTTCAATCCATCTTCAAAACTCAATGTCTTATTCGCAACTAAAGCGGAAAACTCACCTAAGGAGTGACCTGCTACCATATCAGGTTTAAAACTATCCCCAAGTGTTGCTGCCAATATAGTTGAATGAAGGAAAATTGCAGGTTGAGTTACTTTTGTTTGTTTCAACTCTTCGTCTGTTCCTTCGAACATTATTTTCTGGATATCAAACCCAAGGATCTCATTCGCTTTGTTGAACATCTCCTTAGCAAGATCGGATTTATCATATAGGTCCTTACCCATTCCTGAGAACTGGGCTCCCTGACCCGGAAATACGTATGCTTTCATAAAGTAATTTTGAGCAAAAATAACAATGTCACGGAAAAGAAAAAAGGGCGGATAAACCGCCCTTTACACATATTGTTGTGAAATATTATCTCACTACAACTCTTTGAACTGATTGTCCGATCTCATTTGTAACCTCGATGAGGTAAACTCCTGAACCGAATCCAGATAGATCAAATGAAGTCGCAGTTGAAGCAACTTTTGTCAACATTACTTTTCCTGTTACATCGAACACAGTGATAGCGTTGTTCAAACCTTTCTCATTTGAAACGTTTACTACTCCTGTTGTAGGGTTAGGATAAACAGCAACCCCATTCTCATCGATCGTAGGAACAGAAAGTGTTTGATCGAAGTTCGCTCTTACGTATGGAGCAAATTCCCAGCTAACGAAATAGTTCACTGCACTGCTTGCTCCGTAAGGACCATAACAAACAGTTGAGAAGTCATCATCTTCTGTGAAAGAATCACTTCCTCCAATATAGAATCCTTCTCCAGTAGTACCATCAACTTTCAAGATATCGATCACATATGCTTCCCCAGCCACAAGTGTAGCAGGTGATGGGAACACGATTGTAGTAATTGCTGATCCGATATCAGATGGCTGAATCGTATAGTCAATTTGAGTGATCGTTGTCATAGGATCCTGAATTGATCCTCCAGAAGGTACTTGCTGTACTCTAGCCAACAAATAAAGTCCGCTTGAAGTTCCAGTTGCAAAATTAACATCGATCCCGTAGATATCCTGATTGACAGTAGGAACATACAAGTTACCCCATGCATGAGGAGCATTTGCAAGTGCAGAATTTGATCCTGTTGGATTCCATCCGTATGCACCCTGTGCACCATAGTCATGCGCCATTAGATTATCGTTGATCGTAAGTGTAGCTGTTTCAAAAGCATCATCCGAAGTCTCCATGTCTGCAGGGATTGAGAATGCTACTGAGTAAGCTCCGTTTGCCGATGGCGTATATCCCGTTGTGATCCAGAACGTATCCATTTCTCCAACATTTACAGTAATGCTCTGAGATCCAGATGTACCTGTCGAAACACCATCTTTCAAAACATCCCATGATAATGTAGTAGTTTGGTTCTGACCACCTTGATTTTCAACAACAACTCCAGCGATCATAGGCTTCACTTGAGCCAAAGGCATCATTGAATACTCATAGTCATTGATGATATCTCCCTGCCATCCTTTCAATAGACCAAGGTCGTTGTCTGGCAATGTAACGATAGAAACATCATCAACCATCCACGCATAATCCCATGTTCCAACATATCTGAAACCGATATATGCTGTGGTTGATCCACCAATAATAGCAGATACGTTGGCAGTTGTTAGAACAGGATTAGTTGTAGCACTGTTTACAGCAATATCTGTGTGAACAGGAACCTGAGTCCAGTTAACACCATCTGTACTTGCAATTACGTAGCAATTTCCTTGAAATGCACGATAGTAAGATTGAAATTCTACTGCTACGGCATTAAATCCATTAAGGTTAATAGGAGTAGCATAATAGATATCTGCATTCTGAGGTGTTGTACCATTGTTGTCCTCACCCAATAAGTCAGAATCAAACATTGCAAAATTATCTGCTGCTGTAGTGGAAGTAATTGCACCCATTCCTACAGAAAAAGATCCAGACGGTGCAGCTGTTCCAACAGACCACGCATCATTTCCATCGTTAATAACTGTAGTCCATGTTTCTGAAGCTCCGAATGTAAACGGACCCGCGACTACTGCTTTTTGAACAGGGCTTGTAGTCTCAACTTTCTTACTTGATTTGATTACAGGACTCGCCATTTTTGTAACCTGTCCAAAAGAAACAGTTCCCAAAAACGCAAACGCTGCTAAAGTGTATATTTTTTTCATAGTTCAAAAAATTAATTTTTCTGCAAGATACAACGAAAAAAATAAACCAAGGGTTGGTTAATCGAATAAACCCTTGGATAATTCAGGGTAAACAAACTCTTCGTCTGCGTCAGGCAGGTTACCGTTATTCTTTCTTTTCGAGAATCGTCTAACGGTGTGAGTTAAAAGATCCACTTTTGGACCAGGTGTAATGAGTAATTCAGGTTCGTTCAGCCAAACTTCTATTTCTTTATCATTTAAAAGCAAAGGCATCCTTGGTTCCGATAATTTAGGATTATTGTGAATCTCAGCCATCACTTCATTCGCCCTGGTAGTAATAATTGAAAAGGTGGGCAAGCTGCAGTACTGAGGAAGTGCTTCCTCATATAAACAAGCGATTGTGAGATAATCCTTAGAAGCCGATGAAATAAAATATGGAAATGTCTGTCCTGCTCTATGGTGAAATTCATAAAACCCATCTATAAATAAAACTCCTCTTCTAGACGAGTAGGCCTCTCTGAATGAGGGCTTTTCAGTCAATTCTTCGAAACGCGCATTAAGTGTCTTATTTCTGATCGCTTTGTAATCTTCGATCGAGCTGATCCAGTTCGGGACCAACCCCCATTCAGCCTCTTTCACAATGTGATGTCCATCCATGATTAGCAATCTTGGGTGATCAAACCCTGAAATTCTGTAATATTCCCTTTCAATTGGATTTAGATACGGCAACAACTTTTTCTCTATCTCTGCTATAGATGCTTTGTCACCAAAATTTCTGGCAACCTTGAGTTGTCTTTCTAAACTAACCTTCAGGTCATAACACATGCTGTGCGGAATCTTTAATAATGGACACTATAAAATCCGGATCGATCTGATGGATCGGATGTTTGACCCCCAAGTATTCTACGTACAAGGCATCCGGAATGAGCTGTGCGACATAGTGAGATTCTTCTGCACTCACCATTTTGTCCAAAGCTCCTCGACCGATGGTAACAGGTAGATCAATTTCCTTCAGGTACTCATCTTTTAGAACCGGATCAGAACCAAGTTGCAGCATCAGCTCCTTGGTTCTCAACATATTTTCTTTCCAACCGTTAGGATGTATTTGAGAAAGATAATTTGCATAATGGGGAACTTTTTCCTCAAGTACCTCTGGGTTCAATAAGGATGCTTCTTGCTCACTTGACTCCAAATTCCAGTAGAACTTCGTGCCAAGAGTCAGGATACCTGATAAAGAACCAGGTTCAAGAATCTCATGAAGAAGTGCCACATATCCTCCCATGCTATATCCGAATACAAATGGTTTATTCAGACCCTTATGTTGAATAAACTCTGAAAGATCTTTTTGAAAGCCTGTTATGTAGAATTCGTGGACATGAGCATTAATACCATGTCCATTAAAATCCATTAAATGTACATTGTAGTTTTCCTGAAGTTTTTCTTTCACTTCAAGAAATTCACTCGCAGCTCCAAGTGCCCCGTGCAAGATCAGTATATCTTTCATTAGTATTCAGCTTCTGTTTCAACAAAAACGCGATCGGTTCCATCGAATAAGGGACTTTGTATTGAAAGCACTTTTAATGGTTTACCATATACTTTCAATACAGCGTGATTCGTTCCCTTCGGAACATTGATATGATCTCCTTTCTTTATGGTGATTTCCTTGTCACCCAACAACATTAATCCTTTTCCTTCCAGCACAACAATATTCTCCGTATGCTCCATATGATAGTGTTTTTTGACATTATGTTTAACCCAAATCACAAATACCGATTGAAATTCATCCTCAGTGATCTTTTTTACCCAGATGTTTTCAAAGTCCTTTTCGGGTTCTACCATTAATGGATCCAAAGATTCTTGACCCCATGCCATTGACCCCATGAGCATAATGCTGAAGAAAATGTATTTCATAAAAAAAGCCTTCGAAGTTCGAAGGCTTAATTTAATCATTTTCATGGATCAAGCTTCCATCGCATAGCTTTCAACGCTTGGACAGGTACAAACTAAGTTTCTGTCACCATAAGCATTGTCCACTCTCCTCACAGGCACCCAATACTTCCATTCTTTTAAATAAGAAACTGGATACGCTGCTTGCTGCGGCGTGTAAGGATACTTCCATTCTTGATTGATAATGCAATCTGCTGTGTGAGGTGCATTCTTCAATAAATTGTTTTCCTTATCAGCCAGACCATTCTCAATCGCTCTGATCTCTTCACGAATGGTGATCATAGCTTCAATGAATCTATCAAGCTCAGCTTTGTCCTCACTTTCAGTCGGCTCGATCATCAATGTTCCAGCAACCGGGAAAGATACTGTTGGTGCATGGAACCCATAATCGATCAATCGTTTTGCAATATCTGCAACTTCAACATCCGCTGAACGTTTAAAATCACGACAATCAATGATCATTTCGTGAGCCACAGTTCCGTTAGCACCTGTGTAAAGAACATCATAATGTCCTTTGAGTCCTGCTGCAATATAATTAGCGTTAAGAATAGCCATCTCAGTTGATTCTCTCAAACCTTTACTTCCCAACATTTTAATGTATCCGTAAGAGATCAATAAGATAAGAGCTGAGCCAAATGGAGCAGCACTTACAGCATGAATAGCTTTTTCTCCACCTGCTTTTACCAACTTTGATCCAGGAAGGAACGGTGCCAGGTGTTTAGCAACACCAATTGGTCCCATTCCAGGTCCACCACCTCCGTGAGGAATTGCAAACGTTTTGTGAAGATTCAAGTGACAAACATCTGCACCAATGTTACCAGGGCTTGTAAGACCTACCTGAGCATTCATATTCGCCCCATCCATGTATACCTGACCACCAAATTCATGGATAATCGAAGTTATTTCACGAATTCCTTCTTCATATACACCGTGAGTAGATGGATATGTCACCATCAATCCAGCCAACACATCCTTCAATTCTTCGGCCTTTGCTCGAAGCTCTTCGATGTTAATATTCCCGTTTTCATCGCAACCCGTCACAACTACATCAAATCCAGCCATTACAGCTGATGCGGGATTCGTACCGTGAGCACTTGATGGGATGATCATTTTAGTTCTCTGATGGTCACCATTCGACTCATGATAAGCTTTGATCACCATCAAACCAGCATATTCTCCCTGAGCTCCTGAATTCGGTTGTAACGACATCGCTGCAAAACCTGTGCACTCGCAAAGATCCTTTTCCAACTGATCGAACATTGCGTAATATCCTTCCGCTTGATCTTTCGGTATAAAAGGATGCAGATTAGCGAAATTCGGATTTGTAATTGGAATAAGCTCCGCAGCTGCATTTAATTTCATTGTACAAGATCCTAATGGTATCATACTGTGTACCAATGAAAGATCTTTATTTTCGAGTCTTTTCAGATATCTCATCATTTTAGACTCCGACTGATACTTGTGGAAAGTTTCATGCGTCAGGATCTCATCCGTCCTCAATCTATTTCCAGAAATAAAATTCTCTTCCGGAAGAGTGGCTGTTGGTGCAGTCGTTCCTTTAATCGCAGCGAATACATCAAGAATATTCTGAACATCCTTCAAATCGTGTGGTTCGCCAAAACTTATCGTTACAACCTCATCGTTAAAGTAGTTGAGGTTCATCCCTTTTTTCTCGGCATGCTTCCTTAACTCATTTTTATCAACGCCGGTTACAGCGATCGTGTCAAAATAATCAGAGCTAACAGCATATCCCATTGAGCTTAACCCATTAGCAGTTGCTCCAGCCATTTTATTCACTCGAGAAGCGATTTCTTTCAATCCTTCTTCCCCGTGATATACCGCATACATACTCGCCATTACGGCAAGCAATGCCTGTGCAGTACATATATTCGAGGTTGCTTTATCACGTTTAATATGCTGCTCTCTTGTTTGCAATGCCATACGCAATGCAACATTGCCATCAGCGTCTTTTGAAACACCGATAATTCTTCCCGGCATATGTCTCTTATAATCATCTTTTGCCGCAAAGAAGGCAGCATGAGGACCTCCGAATCCCATAGGAACTCCAAAACGCTGTGATGAACCAAGCACAACATCCGCTCCAAGTGAGCCCGGTGATTGCAATAAAACAAGTGCAAGAATATCTGCTGCTACTGCAACTCGGATCTCTGAACTCTTCATGCGATCAACAAACGCCTTTAAGTCTCCGATCTTACCATTTCTATCAGGATACTGAACAATTGATCCAAAGAATCCTTCTCCACCTGCAAAGTCATCAGCATTACCAATAACCAACTCTATTCCCAAATTTGCAGCTCTACCTTGCAATACATCAATTGTTTGAGGGAACAAAGTGTTCGCAGCGAAAAACTTGTTGGCATTTTCCTTCACTTCCTGTCGTGAACGACTGTTGTAGAACATGATCATTGCCTCTGCTGCTGCAGTACTTTCATCAAGAAGTGAAGCATTTGCAAGCTCCATTCCTGTAAGATCAGAAATCATGGTCTGGAAATTCAATAAGGCTTCCAATCGACCCTGACTAATTTCTGCCTGATATGGTGTATATGCCGTATACCATCCCGGATTTTCAAGAACATTTCTAAGAATTACCGGTGGCACAATTGTTTCGTTATACCCCAACCCAATGAAAGAAGAATAAACCTTGTTTCTGTTTCCTAATTCAGAAACGTGTTCCAGGTAATCATTCTCTGATAATCCCGGAAGGATATCCAATTCCGAATTTAGTCGGATGTGAGCCGGAATTGTTCTGTCGATAAGGTCTGAGACCGTGCTCACCCCAATCTTGTCCAACATCTGCTTCTTTTCAGCAGCATTTGGACCGATGTGCCTATTGGAAAACTGTATCATTGTAGCATTACATTTAATGACTACAAATATACACTGTCCGTCACTTTAAAGTTTAAAAAAAATGTGTATTTCTTAACGATGGATCAGACGGCGGTTATTCACACGATTCGTCTTTCTTCTGTAGTCGTTTTTGAAGCTGCCCTTATTCCCAACATAACGGCGTTTTCCGAAGTCATTCCTGTCATTCCTGTATGGAAATGCTAAGCCCAGGTATAGTTCATTAGACACTCCTTTAACTCTTGATAACCTTCCTACATCGTAATTAAAGGAATATCCCGCTCTTACCATAGGTGAAATCAAAATATCAAAGCCTGCGATCAATGAATTCTCCGTCCTGTATCCCAACACAAGACTAAATCTTCCCATAAAAGTGTTTCGCAATATGAGATCTCCGGCAATTGGAGCGTTCCTTACAGCCTTGATCTGAAGGTGGGGATTAAAGGTGTAATTGCCCGATCCGAAATAGAATCCTGCAGACAAATAGTAATGTGGATCTAAGACAAGAGATGCCTTACCATTATTGTTGAATGTTGGATTGAACATTGAAGGCATACTAGCTCCGACATAGAATGAAGGTGAGTAGTAATAGAGTCCTACAGAACTGTTAAAGACCAACCTATAATAACTGGCCGCAAATGCAGGGTCATTTAACATGGTTGTAGTTGAAGAGGCATAATCTAAAATAAAATTATCCGCTCCTAATCCGAGTCCAAAATTGAGTGCTCGTGCATTTTCGAATAGTAATCTATACGAATACTGTCCTGAAAATGATGTAGTTTCGATAACACCAATTCGATCGTGATAAACATTCAAACCGACAGCCATATCACTCATGAGCTCATATTGGCCATTCAATGCAAATGTCCAAGGAGCACCGTCCACACCAAACCACTGGTTTCTTGCAACCATGTCTACCATGATCTCTCCATCAATAGCTAAAGCTGCAGGATTGTTCATCCCCTGAGCAAAGTTCAACTGAGATAAACGCATGTTCGACTGACCAAACGTCTGTGAAGAGAATGAGAAGAACAATGCTATGATCAATACTCGAATCATGTCGAACGCTTAATCGTTAAAAAACCTTTAAACTGAATTCCCATCACATCTATGTGATAAAAATATGTGCCTTCCGGTAGAACACCTTCTCCAAGACAAGCATTACCCTTACATGTTCCTTTCCAGTCATTCTTATAACGCTCATCGTAAAAGACAATATCACCATATCTGTTGTACACGGTCAGACTACCATTTAGATCATAAAGCTCAGGTACAACAAATTCATCATTGATAAAGTCCCCATTCGGTGAGAACGCATTCGGTATGGACAAGCGCACTACCACTACGTAAATACTGTCATAAACTGAACATCCCTCACCGGTAACAGCTTCAAGATACAGCATGTGTGTGCTATCACTTTGGTAATAAACCATTTGACCATTTGCACTGGAGACAATGTTCGTAGGGCTCCAGCTGTAGGCATCAAAACCGCTCGGACCAGTGATGATCTGATTATCTCCCGGTGACATGTAGATCGTGTCTTCCAATTCGTATTCAGGAACGTCACTGATCACCTCTGCTACAGCAGAAAGCTGTTGCACACATGTTCCATTCGTGATCGAAACAGAATAACTTGTAGGTGAAGCAGGACTCACTACGATCGTATTACCTGTTTCTCCGGTGGACCACAGGTAAGAAGTACCTCCATTGGCAGTAAGGGCAACAGAACCTGAACCACAGCCACCATTTTGAGTAACCTGAAGACCAAACTGTACTTTAGTGATTGTATAATTGAATACACTCACACATCCGTTGTTATCTGCCACGGCTACATTATAATTACCAGATTGATTCACAGTAATGGTTGAAGAATTATCTCCTGTACTCCACTGATAAAGCACATAAGAATTTGATAAGCTCAACTGAGTTCCTGAAGAAGTTGGACACAATACATTACCTTCAGAAGACAAAATAGCATCTACAGGAACCGGATTAATAGTTACAGTTATCGTTGCTGAAGAAACACAACCAACTCCGTCTACAGCATCCACCTGATAGGTACCTGAAAAATTCGGAACGATGCTCTGTCCGGTAAGAGACTCTGGTCCTGACCATGTATATGAAACGAATCCGGATGAAGCATGAATTGTTTCCGGAGCATTTGCACACATGCTTATTGCCGATCCTTCCTGAATACTAACATTTACAGCACATTGGGTATATCCGGTGCTATAAAGCATCAGGGCTATAAAACTAGTTATTATCGCGCTACGCATCATATTGAGTGCAAATGTATACCCTACACAGGAAAGCATCAAGGCAGTTTATCATACTTTTTCAACAATTCCGATCAATCCACGTAGCTGAGTTTAAGCATATTGGAATTACCATGATCTTCAATCGGCATAGACGCAATATTGATCACAAGATCACCCTTATCCAAAATCCCTTCGCTTTTCAGCATGTACTTAATATCCGCAATCGTATGATCTGTAGAAACTGTTTTATCATAATAAAACCCTCTCACTCCCCAAATCAAATTCAGCTGAGTTAGAATGTCTCTGTTCGATGTAAAGACGAAAATGCTGGCCTTAGGACGAGCAGATGCTATCTTGTATGCTGTATAACCGGTAAAAGACATTGAAAGTATTGCTTTTGCCTCGACCCTTCTTGATAATCGAACGGCATTGAAGCAAATTGAGTCTGTAATGAAGCGCGTATGATCTCTGCCCGGAAGTTCTTCCTTATTGAAGATCTCGTCAAAATTCTCAACCTCTTTGACAATATTAGCCATAGTCCTGATCACCTCTACTGGGAATTTCCCGACAGATGTCTCGCCGGAGAGCATCACTGCATCAGCTCCGTCAAGCACAGCATTTGCCACGTCATTTACCTCCGCTCGGGTCGGGGTAATATTAGTGATCATACTCTCCATCATTTGAGTTGCAACGATCACAGGTTTAGCATGGGACATGCATTTTTTAATGATTGATTTCTGCAGCAAAGGAACATTTTGATATGGGATCTCCACTCCCAAATCACCACGTGCTACCATTAATCCATCGCTTTCATGTATGATCTCGTCGATCTGCTGAATCGCTTCCGGTTTCTCGATCTTTGCGATCACTTTCGCCTTTTTCAAGCGATTTGCGATCAAATGCTTCAACTCAATTATATCTCTTGGTGAGCGCACGAAAGACAATCCAATCCAATCCACGTTCTCATCCAATGCAAACTCTAAATCTTCCCTATCCTTTTCTGTAAGACAAGGCATCGTAATGGAAGTATTCGGGAAGTTAACCCCTTTGTGACTTGATAAAATCCCTCCATGTACAACCTTCGCAATGATCTTGTCAGTACCGTTGGTTGAAACGACTTCCAAAACCAGTTTACCATCATCAAGAAGAATGCGTTCTCCCGTTTTTACGTCTCGCGGAAGATCCTTGTAATTAATGGAAAATGTCTCATTGGTACCCAATACCTCATCCGTAATAATGTTTACTTCCTTACCATTTTCAAGGAGTACACCATTGTCGGTCATTTTTCCCGTTCTTATCTTAGGACCTTGCAGATCCGCTAATAAAGCTACATTCAAGCCCGTTTCCTCATTCAGCTCTCTAACTGTCTGAATAACTTGTCTCACATCCTCATGAGAACCATGGGAAAAATTCAAACGACAAACATTGACACCTTCTAAAAACATTTTTCTCAGGACATCCTTGTCGCTGGAAGCCGGCCCAATTGTCGCAACTATTTTTGTTCTTTTCATAATTTAAAAATCAAACATTTCACACGTGTCGATCTCGTAAGGATCAAAAACGTATGCTCCAAGTACACTGTCCACTTTTTTCAACCGATCGATCAATTCTTCCAAATCGTCATCGTATTCTGTATTGATAAACAGAAAATAATCAATCATCGGTTTTTCCGGGATCAACACACTTGCGGAAACCTTGTTTTTGAGGAGATGGTAATCTGCACCATTCTCTTCGTCATTGTACCTGTATATCGGATGACCTACAGATTTTGCTGTCTTTTTATCATAAACCTCAAACTCCGTAGTACTCTTTTCCAGATGAAAACCTAATTCGTTATTTATTCCCCAAACCAATCTATAATCACTGTGATTACAAACAATGCCTATGAGATCGAATGGTATTTCGTTATCCAGAGAGAGAATATGTTTCTTCTTTTTACCAGACATACAATGCACGAATTTACATGAAAGTAAGCGAAGTAAGAGCGTTATCATGAAAAGTTAACTAAAGATTAAAACCTCTGGAACAAATTCAATTCGACTTTAAATCAGCTTTGCTACCAAAGAATCAATAAGAGATCTACTTCAAGCAACCAAAATGTTAAAATTCCCCAGCTGTCAATTCATGGCATGTCATTTGGAGCATTGAGGATATTGAAACAATTAAAAACACTACGTTATGATCGAGAAAAAAAATCCGAATCTTGACCTAGAAGGAAAAAGAAATTTCTTTCTACAGGTTGGTATGTTAGCTGTAGGATCACTAACATTAGCGGCTTTTACTTACAAAAGCCCAACTGCAATTGAAGAAGAATTGCGTTTAGTTGAACATCGTCCGGTAGAATACCAGACTGAGATCGTCGAAAAACCTGAGACACTTCCCGTAAAAACACAGGAGATGAATAAGGATAATAACGATGATCAGTCGCAGGATCAACAAACAGTGGATATGCAAAAATCCATCGACGAAAATTCAAAACAAAAGAAAAACGAAGAGAAAAAGGTTTTGACCAAAGTTGGACTAAAAGATCTTGGATATGAATTCGGTGATCTTTTTGATCTTAATAAAAGAATCGAAGGTGAGATCGTAGCGATTCCGGATAAGGATGCCGAGTTTATTGGCGGTACTGTTGAAATGAAAAAATTCATTAATGATCGTATTGTATACCCTGAGCTTGCTATTCAGTTCAATGAACAAGGAACAGTATGGGTTTCATTTGTTGTAGAAACTGATGGAGCGATCACAGGAATCGGGATTGAGAGAGGCGTATCAGAAGATCTCAACAACGAGGCGCTTCGCATCGTTCGCAAATTTCCTAAATGGAAACCTGGAGAAGTTGAAGCTCAACCTGTCAGAACACGCGTGAGACTACCGATCAC
This sequence comes from Bacteroidota bacterium, assembly GCA_006226555.1. Classification (GTDB taxonomy): domain Bacteria; phylum Bacteroidota; class Bacteroidia; order Flavobacteriales_D; family Crocinitomicaceae; genus UBA4466. Next base: position 6 of record SBGS01000121.1, on the reverse strand, counting down.
TTTTAT
>SBGS01000242.1 GCA_006226555.1 Bacteroidota bacterium | reverse complement strand
TCATCCTTGATTCCCAAGTCTGCGAATGATATTTTACCTGTTGTTGGAGAATTAAACTTCACTTGTACTTCTCCTTGATTTACTTCAATTAATTGTCCCATGTTCGATTTGTTTTCTTCAAAAGTATCTATTGCAAAAGGTTTAAAAGATGACTTGTATCATGATTAATTAGGATTTTCGTTCTATCATGAAATTTGATATTGGTCTGTTTTGTATAACTTTGCACTTTCATCGCAAACCTTATATAGCATGCAACTGTATAATACACTAAGCGCGATGGAACGGGCTAAAATGATTGATGAAGCTGGTGAACGCCGCCTTACGCTTTCGTTCTATCAATATCATTACATCGCTGATCCCGTTTCATTTCGAAATGAACTCTTCAAAAACTGGAGTGAACTAGATGTTCTAGGAAGAATTTACATCGCTCATGAAGGGATCAATGCACAACTTTCTGTTCCTGCATCAAATTTTAATCAATTCAAAGCTCAGCTGGACGATATCGATTTTCTGAAAGGTGTTCGTCTGAATATTGCCATAGAGCAAGATGACAAGTCATTTTTGAAACTTACCATTAAGGTCAGAAGCAAGATCGTAGCGGATGGATTAAACGATGACACGTTTGATGTGACGAATAAAGGGATTCACTTAAAAGCTTCTGAGTTCAACAAATTGATCGAATCAGAAGATACGATACTTGTAGATATGCGAAATCACTATGAGAGTGAGATCGGACATTTTAAAGGGGCAATCACCCCTGACGTGGATACTTTTCGCGATTCACTTCCTATCATTGAAGAAGAGCTGGGAGCATACAAGGACTCGAAAAATCTTGTGATGTATTGTACAGGAGGAATAAGATGTGAGAAAGCCAGCGCTTACTTCAAGCACAAAGGATTCAAAAATGTTTTTCAATTAGAGGGAGGGATTATTGAATACGTACGACAAGTAAATGACCAAAACTTGGAAAACAAGTTCATTGGTAAAAACTTTGTCTTCGATGAAAGAAGAGCAGAGCGCGTTTCAGAAGACATTATTGCTCAATGCCACCAGTGCGGAGAACCTTGTGACACCCACACCAACTGTGCAAACGACGGATGTCATCTTCTTTTCATACAGTGCTCGGCATGTAAGGAAAAAATGCAGAATTGCTGTTCAGATGAATGTCAGGAAATCTACAACCTACCTCTAGATGAGCAGAAAAAGCTTAGAAAAGGAAAAACAAAAAGTAACATGATCTTTAAAAAAGGGCGTTCCTCAGCCCTTCCCTATAAAAATTGTTTATGAGAAGTAGTGTAGAACTTATGGCTCCTGCCGGAGGATTTGATTCGTTACAGGCAGCTATCGATAATGGTGCTGATTCCGTTTACTTTGGAGTAGATCAATTGAACATGCGCGCCCGGGCAACTATGAACTTCACACTTGGAGATCTGGAAGAAATTGCAGAGCGTTGTCAAAAAGCCGGAGTTAAAACATATTTAACGCTGAATACCATTGTATACGATCACGATCTTTCTATAATTAAGACTGTTATCAACAGGGTAAAAGAATCAGGTATCGATGCGGTTATTGCTTCGGATCAGGCTGTGATAGGCTATGCTAAATCTCAAGGTGTTGATGTTCACATTTCGACACAGCTTAACGTAACCAACGTAGAAACAGTAAGATTCTATTCTTTGTTCGCGAACGTAATGGTTCTTTCACGCGAGCTAAGTCTTCGTCAGGTCAAAGATATTTGCGATGGTATAAAAAAAGATAATATTCGTGGACCAAACGGAGATCTCGTTCGAATAGAAGTATTTGGACATGGTGCACTTTGTATGGCTGTTTCAGGAAAATGTTACCTGAGCTTGCATACATCCAATTCCTCTGCCAATCGCGGTGCCTGCGTGCAGAATTGCAGAAGAAAGTACAAAGTGATCGATCTCGAAGATGGTCATGAGTTGGAGCTTGACAACGAATATATCATGTCGCCGAAAGACCTCTGTACCATTGATTTCCTTGATCAACTGGTAGACACCGGAATTTCAGTCCTAAAGATAGAAGGAAGAGGTCGCGCACCGGAATACGTTGCGACTACGATCAAATGTTATCGCGAAGCGCTGGACTCAATTGCCGATGGAACATACTCTGAAGAAAAGGTTTCGGATTGGATGGCACGCCTGGAAACTGTCTACAATCGTGGATTCTGGGGAGGCTACTTCTTAGGTCAGGAATTAGGTGAATGGACAGATGCTAGTGGCTCGAAAGCAACACAAAAGAAAGTATATCTTGGCAAAGGAATGCATTACTACTCCAAAGCCGGAATTGCTCAATTTAAAATTGAGGCACAGCAGTTACGCAAGGGTGATAAGATCCTTATCACCGGACCGACAACCGGAGTGGTTGAAGCTGAAATCACAACAATGCGCGTTGACGATCATGAAGCTGATGTTGCCACGAGAGGAAGTGAAGTAACATTCCCGCTTGACTCTATCATTCGATCATCAGATAAATTATATAAAGTAGTTCCTTCAGAAGAGGTAGAAAACTAATATGGTTATCATTACACATCAACGCGACAAATGCATTGGCTGTAACTACTGTGTAGAGCTTGCTTACCAACGTTGGAGAATGTCCAAAAAGGATGGTAAAGCTACTCTGCTAGGAGCAGAAAATAAAAAAGGATTTCACACGGTAAGAGTAGATGATGCAGAATTTGACGATAATGAACGAGCTGCCAAGGCTTGTCCTGTCAACATTATTCAAGTGAAGATGATCTGATCTTTTGTAATAATTGATCTGCCAGTACGTCGTAATCTACACCGTCGAAATTACCTGAGGACATCAGAAGTAAAACATCATCCTTCTGAATATTCCCTTGTATGAATGAAAGTACATCATCTGAAGTCGTAACGACCTGAACGCCCGATCCAAATTGTTCCTGAACAAAGTTAGGATCCAGCTCCGGTAATCTTTTGTGTTTCAATACATCCGGACTATAATACACCATTGCCATATCAGCGGTATCCATAGCCCCTGAATATTGAGGTAGAAAATCCTTTTGAAGAGAAGAGAATGTATGCAACTCCATACATGCGAT
>SBGS01000032.1 GCA_006226555.1 Bacteroidota bacterium | reverse complement strand
ACGAGTTAAGTTAGTCTTTTTCGTTGAACTCGCAAAGCGAATTATCTATCTGAGGTGATCGACATGAAAGTGGTTCATTGCATCAGTGATATATAGCCAAAAGGTTTCTTCTATCAGCTCTCTTTGTTTCAGGAAGATGGCAGGGGCCTTATATAGAACGTTTTCAAAACGAATACGCCTGGACAATCCATTGCACGCCATCTCTAACCCATGATGATCACGATACTGATAGAGCCAGTCCTCATGCGCCATTTTTGAAATTACATATCTGAAATCCAAAGAATAGAATTCAGGGATGTTTTCAAAATTAAGATAAACAGATTGCGTAAAACTTCTAAGGTCGGTTGGATAAAATTTGTCCCAGTTAACAGCGATCAGATGATCAAAATAAAGATCAGTGGCAATTCCACTGACTTTAGGGAGCTCTTCATAAAGCGAATGCAATAATTTTAGCACAGCAGGGTGATGATCTATGTATTGATCTATTTCGCGATGCAGCCGAATACCTTGCTGGACTTTTTCTGGAAACTCGCTCAGATCGGAACCTTTAACAAAATCTCCATAAAGATTCGCAATTTGGATCTCAGGGTCATTAGGAGATAAAAGAAGATGTCCGAGAAAGTTCATGGTGCAATATAAAAAATCCCGGCGCGAACCGGGATTTTTTTAATATTCATCTTCGTTGAAAAGAAAATCTTCACGCGATGGATAATCCGGCCAAATTTCTTCAATGCTTTCATAAATCTCACCCTCGTCCTCGATGGCTTGAAGATTCTCAACAACTTCGAGAGGTGCACCTGTTCTGATAGCAAAATCGATCAATTCATCTTTTGCTGCTGGCCATGGTGCATCTTCTAAATATGATGCTAGTTCTAGTGTCCAGTACATAATCCTCTGCTTTTGTTGTTTGTTAGCCGCAAAAGTAATTTTTATTTAAAAAAAACCAAATAAAAAATGAGCTCTGTAGCAAATAGTTATTTAGATGGTATCCAGGGTATTTCGGCTACGTTCTTGTCAAGTGCAATTTTTCGTCCTAATGTGAAGAGATAATCACTCAATCGATTCAGATAACCTAAGATTTTCTCGTCTAAAGTTTCTGAAGCACTCAGGTCTACCGTTATACGTTCGGCACGTCTGCAAACACATCTGCTTATGTGACAGATGGATACTGCAGGATGACCACCTGGAAGCACAAAATTTCTCATAGGTTCCAAAGTCTCATCCATTTCGTCGATCCAGTTTTCCAGATCGGTGATCGCTTTTTCGTTTAATTCAGGTAGTGCCATTTTAGCATCAGGATCTTTTGCTAACAATGCTCCAATAACAAACAAATCATTTTGGATCTGTATAATCTGTTCTGTTTGTGCTTTAGCGAGATCATGATCTCTTAAAAAACCGAGGTATGAATTCAGCTCATCAACTGTTCCGTATGCTTCGATCTTCAGAGAACTTTTAGGCACTCTTCTTCCTCCTATGAGTTGTGTAGTACCACTATCTCCTTTTTTTGTATAAATCTTCATGGTATTATGATTCGCTTAATTTTGACAATTCTCTTTTTAATTCTTGAATTCGATTGTTTTTACCTTGTTCACGAATATTTCGGGCTGTATCTGTGTAATAATGATGGTGGTTTGACAAGAAGTTTAGCTGAAATGAGATCCATTGTTCATCGCTAAACACAGTGCCGAAGTTTTCTAATTCAGCGCGTAATTTTTTTGCAATTGAATTATAATCTGCTCTTCCAAGGTAATCGTGGTCGGCATCGCACATGATCATTTCGATCATATTTGTCGGTTCAACATCGGATCGCGTGACTCTGATTAGAGCAACTACCTGTTTGATTTGCTCGTCACTGTAACCAAAATTTGGCAGGATCTTCATCGCGATGCGTGCACCAAATTCCTCATTTCTATCATATTTTCGGATAAAACCGGCATCATGGAAAAGAACTGCTGTGCGGAGTAATAAGATCTCCTCATCTCCTAAACCTTCGAGCTGGGCATATCTCACTGCAGCCTTCTCTACATTTAGCGTATGCGGAATGTCATGATAGACCATATTCTCCGGAAGTAATGATTTTAATCGATTTAAGATCTCCTTTCTCAAATGATCGAAATCCATGGAAGTTAGGCCACAAGTAGTTCGAAGTGAAGCATTGGCATATTTACCTTCTCCGTATAGACAATATATGGGTTTCAATCTTTCGAGATAAAACATCTCTATGCTTCCTCCTCGCTTATGTATCTCAATTTGACCTCTTGATTTTAGTTCAAAGTAATCTTCGACTTCCATAGCGATAGCTGCTGTGATCGTGATACTTCCCTTGCGCGTTGCGGATTCAGCGCGAGAAGCAATGTTCACTGTATCTCCCCATACATCGAAGCTGAACTTGCTTGATCCGATAATACCGGCAACTAATGGTCCCATATGTATTCCGATCCGAACCTCCCAGAAATCTCGATTCATGGCAATGGCAATATCTCTTTCTGTTCTGAGGTACTCTCTGATCTCCAGTGCTGCCAAACATGCACGTATGGCAGGCATAGGTTTTGATTCCGTTACACCGGATAGTGCCATATACGCATCTCCGATAGTTTTGATCTTTTCGAGATTATATTTTTTGATGATCTCATCAAAACGGGTAAAATGTTTCTCCAGTTGTTTGATGAGGTGTAAGGGTCTTGTTTCCCTCGCTTTTGAGGAAAAATCTACGAAATCCGTAAATAGAACAACGCCATTCTGGACCCTTTTTGGTGAGTACTTGCCTGTCGTGGATAATTCATCGAGTACATTCGTAGGGAAGATGTTCCCCAGTAGCTGTCCGATCCTTTGATCTTTGTAGTAGAGGGACTTATATACTTCGATCTTACTGCGGATCAGGTTGGGATTGAATGGGTATTCTATAAAATCAACTGCACCTTTATTTATTCCTTTTACAAGGGTAGAAGGAGAGACCATTTCACGCGATATGATCAAGATATAGCAATTTTTTTCAGCGCTCTGGTCCTTAAGCAATTTGAATGTTGATAGATCTGGAAGAATATCCCCTGTACTTATCAGAATTATTCCAATTGATTTTTTTTGAAGAATTGGTAATGCCTCATCAACACTTTTTGATACCAGC
>SBGS01000296.1 GCA_006226555.1 Bacteroidota bacterium | reverse complement strand
AATCGAACGCTGGAGATAAGTAAAGGAAAAGTACTTGATTTCCCCTTTCCATATACCAAATACAAGGAAGTTAGAGCAGAAGAGCTGGAAAGACTTTCAGCTGCTCAAAAACAGCAGGAAAAGGATATTAAGCATACTGAAGAGCTGATCAATAAGTTCCGTGCTAAAAAGAATAAAGCAGCATTTGCCCAAACATTAATTCGTAAGCTGGAGAAAACAGAGCGAATTGAGGTAGATGATGACAGCATTCGGGGACTTAAAATTTCATTTCCCTTATCTGTACAACCGGGAAAATGGGTGATCGAATTAAAGAGTGTAGGTAAAGCGTACGGAGAGAAACGACTTTTCAAGGATGTTTCTATATCAGTTGGACGAGGAGAGAAAATAGCTCTTCTGGGAGCGAACGGAATGGGTAAGTCTACGCTGATCAAATGTATGCTTGATCAAATCGACCACGAAGGTGAGATCGAGTTAGGGCATAATGTAACGGTAGGTTATTTTGCGCAAGATCAAGCTGAAAAATTAGAGAAGGAAAAGACCGTGTATGAAACAGTGGATGAAATTGCCACGGGAGATGCGCGGAGCAACATTCGAGGGATTCTCGGAGCTTTTCTATTTCAGGGTGATGATGTAAACAAGAAGGTGAGTATACTTTCCGGAGGAGAAAGAACGCGACTTGCCCTTTGCAGAATGCTATTAAGTCCTTCAAATTTCTTGATCCTTGATGAACCTACGAATCACCTGGATATTCAGAGTAAAACCATTTTAAAGGAAGCGCTTAAGAATTATGAGGGGACTTTTATTATTGTTTCTCACGACCGTGAATTTGTGGATGGATTAACGAATCGTATCTGGGATATTCAGGATCAACAGCTGAAAGTTCATCATTTTGATGTGATGGAATACCTGGAACGAAAGCTACAGGATCTTGACGGGTTAAAGAAACTCGATAGTCTTCGCGAAGATCAACGTGTTGAACGAGAAAAAAATGATTCGGCAAAAGGAAATACTTATCAGGAAGATAAGGAAAGGAAAAGAACGATCAACAGACTGGAGAATCAGATTAAAAAGGGTGAAAAAAGAATAGAAGAGTTGGAGATCGAAATTGCTAGTTGGGACGAAAAACTTGCCGAGCTGGATTATAGTGACCAACAAGAAACAGACAAAGTCTTAGAGAAATATAATCAGCTCAAACAGGAACTGGATGAGGAAATGCTGCGCTGGGAAGAAAATCAAGAGGAATTAATCAGGCTTAACTCCTGATTTCTTATTGTGTCTGGCGATACGTTTCTGACGTTTCAAATTTTTCTTAATTGATTTTCGTCTCTCTTTTGATTGTAAGCTCCAATAATGCTTATAGGCTGCTTTTTTAGCCTTCTTTGCTTCTTTCGCCTGTATTCGTTCTCGCTTTGCAAGCTCCTTTTCAGCAGCTTCAACGGTGCTTGGTGTATTACCTGGATTTTTCGATCCGCACGAAAACATTACGGATACAAACAATAGAACAAATATTTTCAGCGTTATAGAGTTCATCGTATATTTGAACGGGATGAAAGTACAATTTATTTTATTTCTGCTAACAATAGGTTTTCTCTTCGGATGCAAGAAGAATTCCACGCATCCCGTCCCTAATATTCCTTTCGATGTATCGATCAATTTAACTTTGCCATCCTACAGTGATCTGAATGGGGTAGGCGGATATGCATTCGTGAATGCCGGTTCGAAAGGAGTAATTGTTTACAGGAGAGGTATAGATGATTTTGTGGCATTCGATAGACATTCTCCGGCTGACCCTGAAGGTAGCTGTGCGACGCCTTTGACGCCGGATGCGGATAATTTTCTATTGTTGAACGATGTCTGCAATGATGCTCAATTTTCATTGTATGACGGTTCACCTGTGAAGAACAGTGAATTCGGTCTGAGGCAATACGCAACAGCCTGGAATGGATCGGATCAGCTAAGAATATTCAATTGATTATTATCTTCGCAGAAATTTTGGATCATGGGAGATATTAAAGTAACGATCATAGACAGAGAAGGGGAATCGCACGTACTGGATGCTCCTACAGATATGAACATGAATATCATGGAGCTGTGTAAAGCTTATGATCTCCCTGTTCTTGGAGAATGTGGGGGGATGGCAATGTGTGCTACTTGTCAATGTTACCTCGAATCTGACACCGAATTACCGCCTCAAAGCGATGATGAGCTAGACATGCTGGATCAGGCATTTTTCGTGAAGGACAACAGTAGATTAGGTTGTCAGATCCATATTTCTGAAGAAATTGACGGAATTGTTCTTCGTCTTGCTCCGGAAGCTTAGTTCTTAAGCTCGGAAGGGATCACACAAACAGGTATTGGAACCATTTTATGTTGATTGATCTTATTCAGTCTTCTATAAATGCTCAACACTTCCTTTTGTCTTTCAGAAAGGGTGGCTTCGTCCCCTATAAAATCCATTGCCCATTCTAATTCCGGATAAGTAGCTCCGATCTGATCCTCATCGCTGCGACCGTCAGCCCACAATCCGTCCGTTGGTTTGGCCGCAAGTATGGAATCTACTACACCTAATTCCTGTGCAATTGCTTTCACCTCTGTTTTTGTCAGATCTGCGATCGGAGAAAGGTCGACACCTCCATCTCCATATTTGGTGAAGAATCCAATACCAAAATCTTCAATTTTATTACCCGTCCCGGCAACTAGAAGCTTATTGGCTTGTCCAACTGCATAAAGGGTAGTCATCCTTAATCTGGCACGGGTATTTGCCATAGCCAAATGACTCTCAACTACATTGTCGGGAAGATCTCTTTCTATCTGTGTGAAAGTAGGTGTAAGGTCAATTTCAAGTCCTGAAACATTACTATACTTCGCTTCTAGATCTGCAATGTGTTCCTGTGCACGCTGATATTCAGCAGAGGTCTGTCGGATAGGCATATTTACCACGATGACCTTTTTACCTGTGCGGGCACATAGCGTAGATGTTAGTGCAGAATCAATCCCTCCGGATATTCCGACAACAAAACCATCCATATTCGCATTTTGGCAATAGGAACTCAGCCAATTTTGAATATGCTCTGCAGTCTCCTGAAGTTTCAAATTAGAACAGAATTGAAAGTTTAAACATCAG
>SBGS01000033.1 GCA_006226555.1 Bacteroidota bacterium | reverse complement strand
TGATATAATTTGTTTTCCTGACTGTAATAGGTTTGAGATTCCCTCAACAATTTTTCTATTTGATCCCATTTCATTGAGCGATTTTTCGTTAACGCAATGATCTCTCGGGCCGGCACTTCACCGGTCTCTGATTCGATCCTTAAGAAATTCAATTCTTTTCGTTTTGCATAAAACTGTGGAATCAATGTATACCCCCCATGCTGATCGACCATTTCTATCAGAAGATCCATATTACCTCCCTGATAATCCCAGTCATCCGTTCCGGTTTTCAGGTTACAGAAATGCATGATCTGGGTTCTCAAGCAGTTCCCTTTTGTCAATAACCATGGATGGGCACTCTCGAGATCTGAAGTTGACAAATTTCTTTTTGTCATCGTAGGAAAATATGCCAGAATCTCCTCCTGAAACAGCCTGGTGACACGGTGTTTTGGATCAACGTATGGTCCTGATAAAATCCCAACATCTATTTTATCCTCTTCCATAGCTTTAATGAGTTCGTCTGTTTTCAATTCTTCCACGACTAATTGGAAGTCCGCTGAAAATTCAGACCATTGGTGATATAAATCAGGAATAAGGTAAGCTGCTACCGTAGGTATCACCCCCATTCTAATCACTTCACGATGCGTACCACTGTGAACTTGTGTAAATTGTTCTATGCGATTATATTCATTGATCACATCCCGAGCAATCGCAATAAAACGTTCACCAAAAGGAGTTAAACGTATTGGTTGCTGGGTACGATCGAAAACAGGGTAACCAAGAAACTCCTCTGCTTTTTTTATCTGCATGGATAATGTAGGTTGCGTAACAAAACATTTTTCACTCGCTTTATTGAAGCTACCTTCTTCTGAAAGCGTAACCATGTATTGAAGTTGCTGTATTGTGACCATATCAAATTTATCTATCGGTAAATATAAATAATTGATAGAATTTATACCTCTTAATCTCTACCTTTAGGTAAACGAAAATCAAACAAAATGAATTACACTGAAAAATTAGATCAACTATTATCGAGTTATCAAATGCACTATCAAAACCTAAGGTCTCTTCACTGGAATATCAAGGGTAATGCTTTTTTCGAGCTGCATTTGAAATACGAGGAATTGTATACACGTACACAGGTGATCATTGACGACCTTGCAGAACGCATTCTGTCTATTGGTGAAACACCAAGCTCACAATTCAGCGTTTACATGAAAAATAGTTTGATCTCCGAAAATCCTATTATAACGGATGGTAAAAATGGAGTTTCCTATGTTTTAGAGGCTCAAAGAACTTTGTTAGGCTTAGAACGAGAGATCCTGAATCTATCGGGAGAAGCCGATGACGAGGGAACAAATGCTTTAATGAGCGATCTGATCCGCGAAAAAGAGAAAACAAACTGGATGTTCAGAGCTTATTTGGGTTGATGCAACTTGAAGTACAACTTTATATATCTAATTGCCATCGATTGATTACATTTGAGGAACGCAAACTTAAAAAGTAAAAAAATGGCAGTATTAGTAGGAAAAAAGGCTCCTTCATTTAAAGCTCCAGCTGTAGTGAACGGTGGGGAGATCGTACAGGATTTTTCACTAGATCAGTACATCGGAAAAAATCACGTTGTATTCTTCTTTTACCCAAAAGATTTCACGTTCGTTTGTCCTTCAGAATTACATGCATTCCAAGCTAAACTTAGCGAGTTCGAGGCAAGAGGAGTAAAAGTAGTTGCTTGCTCAACAGATACAGAAGAGTCTCACTGGGGATGGTTACAGGTACCTAAAGACAAAGGAGGAATTGGAGGAATAACATATCCAATTGTTGCTGACACTTCAAAAACTATCTCAGAAGCTTTTGGTGTATTGGCAGGTGAATATGATTATGATGTAGATGGCAATATGATCGCAACAGGTCCAATGATCGCATACCGCGGTTTGTTCCTGATCGATAAAAATGGTGTCGTTATGCATGAGTTGGTTAACATGTTCCCACTTGGAAGAAATGTAGATGAGGCCTTACGTATGGTTGATGCATTACAGTTCTTCGAAGAGAATGGTGAAGTTTGTCCTGCAAACTGGCACAAAGGTGATGAAGGTATGAAAGCAACATTTGATGGTGTAGCAGAATACTTATCTAATCACTGATCCAAAATATATTTTTGCTCAAAGGCCTCGAATGCGAGGCCTTTTTTATTGACCTGTATCAATCGTATTCTTGTCTATCTTTATTGATCTGTTATCATATTGCCTTAACTCATGAAGCTCCTTTTTTTAACTCTACTACTGACGACAAGTATTATTCCCTCATCCTTACCTGGTGTTAAAAATTTTCATCAGGTTAGCGATACACTATACCGATCAGCACAACCAACTGGAAAGGGAATGAAGTCACTGGAAGAACGTGGTATCCGAACAATTCTTAATTTGAGGTTGCACGCAAGCGATATAAAAGAGTTAAAGAATAGAAATCTCCGGGGAGAGTGGGTGAAAATCCCTACAAAACGAATGACCTACGATCAAATGGTTTCAGCGATGAAAAAATTCCACTCTGCAGAAAAACCTGTTCTTGTGCACTGCAGAAGAGGTTCAGACAGAACCGGATGTTTTGTAGCATGCTATAGAATTTTATACGAGGGATGGCAGAAAGAAAGAGCTCTGGATTCATTACTACACGATGGAAAAGGTTACTACGAAAATCTGTTCCCCAATCTAAAGGAGTTTATTATAGAACTCGATACTGCTCAATTCAGAAAGGACGTATTTGATAAATAAACTTAGGAGAGCAGAATGTAAACGTAATAGGCAGCGAATCCAAACAGAAACAATATCCCTGTCCAACTTAAAATTCTTAAGACCGGTCCCGGTTTTGATTCATCAGGAAAATCCTTCATCACCAATCGAAAATTAACAACGGCAACGATCGGAGCTATCAGAAAACTAATGGATGTCGCCACGTCAACAAGGGACTTCATGTTCTTACCGAAGAAATAAATGATCAAAAAAGATCCAATCACTGTGATCATTATACTGATCACATAACCTGACCTTAAATCTCGGTTAAACATCAATTCCAGAGAACGGGTCATGCTTCTCCCATATCCATCAAAAACAGCAATACAGGTTCCAAACATGATGGAAAATGCAGCTA
>SBGS01000034.1 GCA_006226555.1 Bacteroidota bacterium | reverse complement strand
GATTCGGCAAAATTTATTTCATCCCAGTCGAATAAATGAACCTGACCAATGCCGATGTAAAACAGTATGGAAAGTAAGAGTAGGAGGTAAACAGAATAACGAGGACTTTCCGCTAGTTTATCCAACCTGTTGAATAAGGAGTTCCTCATGTATTGAGTTTATTTTTCGTGAAAGATCTTAGATTTTGCTAACCCTATCTTATTAAAGAAGTATAGCCAAGAGACACCTAGTACGCCCAGACCATATTTTGTACTACGAGCAATATTTATGGATGATGCCTCGTCAAAATATTTAGTTGGACAAGTTACTTCTGCAATATCATATCCTGCATAAAATATCTGCGCAAGCATCTGATTATCAAATATAAAATCGTCTGAGTTGATGTTGTAGTTTATTGCTTTTAAGACTTCGCCTGAGAACATTCTATAACCGGTATGGTACTCAGAAAGCTTTTGCCCCATCAATATATTTTGTGATAACGTCAGGAAGCGATTTGCGATATACTTGTACATCGGCATACCTCCTTTTAAGGCACCTTTTCCAAGAATACGAGAAGCAATAACTACAGGGTAGACATCATTAGCAATGATGTGCGCCATGCTCTCGATCAATTTTGGTGTATACTGATAATCCGGGTGAAGCATGACAACAATATCGGCATTGAGTTCTAAGGCTTTATTGTAACATGTTTTCTGGTTACCTCCGTAACCCTTGTTTTGTTCATGTACAATAACATGCTGAATACCAATCCTTCTAGCTAATTCTGCAGTATTGTCTGAGCTTTTGTCGTCCACAAGAACAACTTCGTCAACAATGTCAAAAGGAATTTCATTGTAAGTTCTTTCTAACGTCTTTTCGGCGTTATAGGCTGGTAGTATTACAACAAGCTTTTTTCCTTTTATCATCGCATTATATTTCGAATTGCAAAGCTAATGAATCCTTTTTAAAGTCAAGTATCTTTACGGAAAGAGTGGATGTCATTATGGTTTTCTTCAATATCATCCTTTACTTTTTTGATTGATTTCGCCAGCAGATAAACGTCCAAAGGAGCATTTTTTCCAATCCAATCCCAGGAGCTCTCTTCATTTTCGACTGCCATAGCGATGTGATATAAGATCTCAAATCCGTGAACCAATAGCCATTTCTGGGCACTTTCGTTTCCTTCAGCAGCATTGATCATGGCGAGAAGGTGAGCGAAACCATTGGCTTGAAGCCAGTTACGCGCATCATCCTTCAGCTTAATGGCGTAAGTTGCCATGTAGAGCTCTTCATAATCGTTCTCTTTTAACCAATTGAGAATTTGATCATTCCCTTCTATAGCTTTCGCCCATGCCAGAAGGATCTTTGGAGGGTAATCGATGTTTTTAAGTGGAGTCTTGCTTAATTCACTTGCTACTATCTGTCTTTTCTTTTTCTTAAACCAATTCAACATTATCCAAAGAATAAATAGGAAACAAAAATTGCTGATATAATACCGATAGCATCTGCCATTAGGCCAATTGATGCTGCGTATCTTGTCTTAGAAATTTTAACCGACCCGAAATACACCGCGAGAACATAGAATGTGGTTTCAGTGCTGCCCTGCATTACTGTTGCGATCCTGCTTACCAAGCTGTCAACACCATGCGTAGAAATGATGTCTACCAGTGCGGCACGAGCTCCACTTCCGCTTAATGGCTTCATAAAGGCAACCGGAAGCGCATCGATCCACTCAGTAGCGGCCAAGTTTAAGTTCACAGCTAGCCATCGTATACCATCTAATGTAGCTTCCAATGCGCCTGAGCTTCTAAGAACACTGATTGCGGCTAACATGGCAATCAGATATGGAATAATGCCTATCGCTACTTGAAATCCATCTTTTGCGCCGTTAATGAATGACTGATATACATCAATTTTCTTAAACCAACCCATTAAAATAAAACCAACGATGATCAAAAGTATCAGGCCGTTTCCTATCACATTAGAAAGCCATTCCCCGGCAGTTGGATCGGCAAAAACCCAATAAAGCAAGCCAATGATAAGAGCAGTGAAAGTTAGAAGATAGGCGAGTACTGTTTTGTTCAGTAAATTAATTCGCTGTTTTATGGCTACAAGTATTAAACCGGCCAGGGATGCAAAATAAGTAGCGACGAGTATTGGCAGGAAAACTTGTGTTGGATGTTTATCCCCGTTTGCCGCCAAGATTGCAAAAACAGATACGGGAATCAGGGTAAGTCCTGAAGTATTCAAAACCAAAAACATGATCTGAGCGTCGGAGGCAACTTCCTTATCTGTATTGACTTCCTGAAGCTCCTTCATTGCCTTTAATCCAAGAGGAGTTGCAGCATTATCCAATCCCAGCATATTGGCAGAAAAATTCATCATCATAGCGCCGACTGCCGGATGGTCTTTTGGAATAGAAGGGAAAAGTTTAGAGAACAGTGGAGAGACGATCTTTGTTAATCGTGACACTGCTCCCGCATTTTCTCCAATCTTCATAATACCTAGCCAAAACGTGATCATTGCAGTAAGTCCAAGAGAAATTGTGAATCCAACCTCTGCCGCGCTGAACAGATCTTCAACGATGCGACTTAAAACCGAGAGATCTTGCCAAAAAAGTATTTTGGCCAGAGCGACAATCACTCCGATTAAGATCATTCCTATCCAAATTCCATTTAAGGTCATATTCAAATATCTAGAATTCCCTTCCTAGAATAGCATTACAATGTAAAAGTTTTGAAAAAGAATTGTTTAAAACCAATTATAGATCTTCGTTTCCAAGGCATATATTGATAAAATTCTCGATGATCACAGCGCCGTGGTTGCCGGATACTTCAGGATGAAATTGAACGCCATAGATCTTTCGTTCTTTATGTTGCATGACTTCGTTGACGCATGCGTCTGAAGATGCAATTAAATCGAATCCCGGGGGAATGGAGATCGTTTCGCAATGATCTTCCATCATTTCA
The DNA here is from genome assembly GCA_006226555.1 of Bacteroidota bacterium. GTDB lineage: Bacteria > Bacteroidota > Bacteroidia > Flavobacteriales_D > Crocinitomicaceae > UBA4466. The sequence goes on along the minus strand of SBGS01000034.1, from coordinate 212 downwards.
AATTCAACGGGAATTTTTTCAAGTAAAGGACTGTATTCAAAGGATTCAATAATTTGCCAGTCTCGGTCTTCACGCATGCGATACGCCTGAGCTCCGAAGAGCATTCCGATGATCTGATGACCGAAACAAATGCCAAGAACAGGAATGTGTGTTTCCTTAATCCAGGAAATAGCTTCGAGAAATTCGCTCACGTCCTGTTCTGTTACCTGTTG
>SBGS01000035.1 GCA_006226555.1 Bacteroidota bacterium | reverse complement strand
TATTCTTCATGTCCCGGTGGAGCTGCATTAGGTGAAGCATGTAACCTTGGATCTATGCCAGGCACCTTTACAACACCAATAAGTGGAGGAGTTTTATGTAATGGTGGTAATTGGAGCTCAAATGAGAATAGTACTTTCTATTCATTCACAGCGGATGATTTTACAGGATCCCTTGAAATCGAAAATATCATATGTAATGACGGAACCAACGGTAATTCACAATTTGGTGTATGGACAAGTTGTGCTGCTATTGGTACATATGGTGCGGGCTTCTTAGGTTGTGCTGTTGGAACTTCTTCAATTTCACTTAGCCCATTGGTTCCTGGTCAGACTTATTACATTGCTGCTGATGGATTTGCCGGAGATAACTGCGCTTGGGGATTCACAGGTACGGGAATCGTTCTACCGGTTGAAATGGCTGAATTTGATGCTGTACATACCGGTAGAGAGGTTGAACTGGATTGGACAACAGCAAGCGAGTTGAACAATGATTATTTCATTGTTCAGCGAACACTCGACGGCATTGAATTTGAAAACATTGGTAAAGTTAGTGGTGCAGGTACTACTCAAAAGAGAACCAGCTATTCATTCACGGACTACCAGCCTTTCAAAGGAACATCGTATTACCGATTGAAACAAGTGGACTATGACGGACGCTTTAAGTATTCAGAAGTACGCACGGTAAAAGATCCGACTTCAAATGGTAAAGTGATCGCTACTTATAATCTATTGGGTCAAAAAGTTGATCTGAGCTATAGAGGAATGGTGGTTGACCTTTACGATGATGGTACGACTGTAAAACGAATTCAGAACTAAATAAAAAAGGAGCCAAAAGGCTCCTTTTTTATTACCAGTCTTCTCCAAACTCTTCGTTGGCTTTCTTTAGCAGTGCCCTCCAATCATCTCCACCTTCTTCTGTATCGTCCAGAATAGCTTTGTATTCCTGTATATCTAAGTCATAACGAGCGATCTCCTCACCTACATATTCTTCGATCTCTTCCAACAGCTTTGTCTCGTCCGGACTACAAAAGCTAATGGCTTGCCCACGTGAACGCCCTCTACCCGTTCTTCCACAACGGTGAACGTAATTTTCAGGGTTTTCCGGTAGATCATAGTTCACCACAAAATCAACTCCAGGAATATCAATACCCCTGCAGGCAACGTCCGTTGTGATCAATAACTTATTCTCTCCTTCCGCAAAGCGCTTGATCACCTGGAAACGTTCTTCCTGATCAAGCTCGCCGTGCAACAGCTCCCCTGTAACGCCAACACGTTTCATTGCCTCCAAAACGCGTCCTACACGCACCTTAGTACGCACGAACACCAATATTTTGAAGTCAGGGTATTCCTTTACAATGTTTTCCAAAAAGAAACGCTTATCATCCATCTCCACATACAGTATGGCATGCTCAACATTTTTTGATATCGGATTCTTTGGTGAGATCTGGATACGGATCGCATTTCTCACAATATCATACGCCAGTTTCTTGATGTGCTTAGAGATCGTAGCAGAAAAGAACAGGGTTTGTCTTTTCTTGGGTAAATGAGAAAGTACACCTTTAATATCATCAGCAAAACCAAGGTCCAACATAAGATCTGCCTCATCCAGGACAAGGTGACGTACTTCTTTTATTGAAAGTACCTTTTGCGCCATCAGATCAAACATTCTTCCCGGTGTTGCGATCAGTACATCTATTCCATCCGTGATCCTTTTGATCTGTGGATCCTGCTCTTTCCCACCAAATAAGGCCAATACGCGCATATTGGTATTCGCTCCAATTGTCTCAAACACCTTTCCGATCTGTGCCGCCAGCTCACGCGTGGGTACCATCACTAGTACTTGTACACCCTTCCTTTTACTCATCGGAAGCTTGATCACCTTATCGATCAATGGAATGGCAAAGGCAGCTGTTTTACCGGTACCCGTTTGTGCAATGGCAAACACATCCTCACCATCCAGTATTGGCTTGATGGATTTGTATTGAATATCTGTTGGTTTTTTATAACCGAGCTGATCAAGATTCTTCCTGATCTGCGCATCAATTGGATAATCCTTGAACTTCATACATAAAAAAACCGTTCTTTCGGAACGGTTTCAATTTAGTTTCTTATTCAGCATCCTGCTCGGCTGCAGGAACTAAAATCCTACCGCAGTGCTCGCAAGAAATGATCTTTCTTTTTGAATTGATGTCCATCTGACGTTGAGGCGGAATCTCGTTAAAGCAACCTCCACAAGCATTTCTTTCAATCGGAACGACAGCTAAACCGTTGCGCGCATTCACACGAAGACGTGTATATGCTGCAGCCAATCTTGTCTCAAGACCAGATAATGCTTTCTCTGACTCCTTCACAAGTTTCTCTTCCTGAGATTGTGTTTCAGCAATGATCTCATCGAGCTCAGACTTCTTTGTATTCAAGTCTTCAGCTCTGAATTCCAAACGTGATTTAGCCTCACCAAGGATCTCATTCTTCTGCTCGATCTTAGCTTTCGCTTCTTTCGAGCGCTTTTCGTTCAATTTGATCTCCAGCTCCTGAAATTCGATCTCTTTAGAAAGCGATTCAAATTCACGGTTGTTACGAACATTATTTTGTTGCTCTTTGTACTTTGCGATCAAAGTCTCGGCATCTTTATTGGCATTTTTTCGATCAGAAATCTCAGTTTCTAATTCCTTGATCTCGTTCTCTAATTTTTCGATACGAGTGTTCAATCCTTCGATCTCATCCTCAAGATCCTGAACTTCCAATGGCAATTCTCCTCTAATCGTTCTGATTCTATCAATCTCTGAATCAATCTTTTGCAATTCAAACAAGCTGTCCAGTTTCTCTGCTACGGTCGCTTCTTTTTTTGTTGCTGTCTTTGCCATGCGTTATAGATAATTTATTGGATTCGTATTTTTCCTCGTTAAATGAACGGCAAATGTAGGAAATTTTTCTTGGATTAAAGCTTTCAATCTATTCGAAGTAAATTGTTCACTTTCGTAGTGTCCGATATCGGCTATCACAATGCGTTCTTCTGCGTCAAAAAACTCATGATATTTAAAGTCTCCGGTGATGAAGACATCCGCTCCTGCCGCCATTGCATCTTTCAAAAGAAAACTGCCTGAACCACCACAAACGGCTACTTTTTGGATCTTGTCTTTCACAGGATTTGTATAACGCACTGCT
>SBGS01000086.1 GCA_006226555.1 Bacteroidota bacterium | reverse complement strand
TTTTTAGAAATAGCGTTATCCTTGATCCCGTTAGCTTTCTCGAACTGAGCTTTAGCTTCAGAAACCTTGTTCATCATGTAAAGAACAACTCCAACGTTGTTTGCAGGACGGTAGTCCTCTGGGTAACGTTGCTCAGCGATCTTGTATACACGAAGCTTTTCGTTCAAATCATCATAAAGAGTAGCTGTAAACAACAATTCTTCCAAGTTCAATGTATCAGGATTCGATACAGAGTTTGCCATAAGCTCCTCATCAGAGAATCCTGTTTTGTCGTAGATCACATTGATCTCTGAACGACGAAGAAGTGGGAAGATGTTTTTGTCTAGGTAAGTAAATGTTTTACCCATGTTTCTCATTTCTGTCTCACGTTGAGCAGGGTCAGAGATAGTCTCAAGAACACGTAATACCAAGTTCTTGTCATCTTCGTTCATTTTAGTGTCAGCAGTCAACTCACGCTTGAAACCAGCAAAGTCCTCACCTGAACCTTTCAAGTTGTAGATCTCTCCTTGAGCTCCTTCGTGCTTAGCTTTTTTCGCTACACCCATAGTTGCTTCTTTACCAGTGTTAGCACGGTCAGTAGATAAAGTGTTGTTTTTATCTTCCTCACCTTCTGGAGAAGCATAACCAGTGATGTTGATTCCTTTTACTTCGATCTTAGGATTGTTTTGAGCATCTTCCAAGAATGCTTGAAGCGCTTTAATGTCCTCCTGAGTCAATTCTCCTGGCTTAACATTAGAACGTCCTTTGTCGTAGTTGATCTGTGCCATAAATGACTCCTCTGTTACACGACGGAATTCATCTTTAGCAACGATCACACGGAAATCTTTATTTACAAGATATGGAGTGATGATAGTAGCATCTGCGATCTTAGTTTGTTCGATCTCTCCTTTTTCTTTTTCTCCTTTAAAAATCTTACCTGTAACAACAAGATCAGTTGCTTCCATTGATGGCTTGTATGCAACTTTATCCGTGTAAGTAATTTTTCCACCTGCTTTATACTGAATAACATCTCCGTTACCAGTAGCTTTCTCACCTTGGATACGAACCATTTTCAATGGAGTATCTCCTAACATCGGAGTGATCTCAGCCGCAGCTTTTTTCTTAATACCTTTTTCAGGAAGTGTAATGTTTACAGTAACTTCTACTGAATCATTGTGCATCTCCAATGGATTTGGAGTCACGTCGTACTGTACATCTTTTAACAAGTCACAGCTTGTTGCAAAAGCACCCGCAACTGCCAAAAGAGCAAAAACCTTAATACTTTGCTTTTTCATAGTTAGTTTAAATAAGTTCTAAATCAAATTACCTTGCAATTATAAGCATTATTTTTTTAATGCAATATCAAATATGGAAAGCCCGCTATGCTGTCTTTAATTATCAGATCTATTCTTGAGATATTGATACAGGAGGTTTATGGAAAGTCCGCTGATCGGATCTTTCCATTCAGCAGCAATTTCATTCATTGGCTCTAATACAAAAAGCCGCTCTCTGAATCTTGGATGAGGAATGGTAAGTTCTGGACTATGGATGATCTCTCCACCGTAAAAGATGATGTCAATATCAATGGTCCTGGAAATGTATTCTCCGCTTTCAGCTCTTTTTCTACCCAATTCTGATTCAATACTATTGAGCTCTGCAAGTAACGATAGCGCGTCGAGTTCTGATTGAATGATAATTGCTGAATTCAAAAAAAGATCGTCAGATATAAATCCCTCGGGAGCAGTTTCATACATACTCGACCTTCTTACGATACGACCACAACGCTTTTCTATTTCATAATAGGCATCTTCAATAGTTCCGGAGCGATCACCAAGATTGCTCCCCAGCGCGAGTACTATTGTTTCCATTCAAATGAAGAGATCAGTTCATCAAGGTCTTTACTGAATCTGTCTAAAGTAGGTTTGAGCGAGTCGTAATTAGGAGTACAATTGAAAAGTACTTCAGCAAAGAGGAAGCGATCCGTACTATCTGTAATGTAAAACTGAAAAGGTGTCGCTACATTTCCTTGAAGCTCGAATCGTGTTCCGAATACGCGCTTTTCATCGTATTTGAATTGCTCATCACCGATGAAAGATGCCTTAAGTTTATGATTTCCTACTTCATCATTCGCATTATTGATGTAAAAGGATAAAGGTTTGTCAATGTTCCAATAATAAATAAATATGGATCCATTCAAAGGTCCAAGATCAATCACGCGATTGCATTCCCCTTGAATATTCTTACTGGTGTCCAAAGAAAACATTTCTGGCAGGTTAAACTGGAATCCACACGGGTCTTCATATTTACCATAAACAGATTCAGGAACTTCAACACGGAGATAAGTAGGAGGTTTAGGAATAGGATTGTCTTCATTACAGGATACCAAAATGGTAACCAGTAACAACATCAAGCTCTTAACTAACAAATTACTCCTCATCTTCATTCTCAGGTTGTAGTTTGATCAATTTGATCATTTTAACTCTTTTCTTATCACTGGACTCAACGATCATCTTAAATCCGTTGAGGTGCACAAACTCGTTATTGCGTGGAATTTTACCTGCTAGTTCTACAACGAGTCCCCCCAAAGTTTCTGCAGCTCTGTTTTCAGTAGTAAGATCTTTGTCATCCAGGTCCAGGACTTTGGCGACATCTACTATAGCGGTCTTTCCTTCGAAAAGATACGTGTTGTCATCGATTTTGGTGTAAACAAGCTCGTCTTCGTCAAATTCATCTGTGATATCACCAACAATTTCCTCCAGGACATCTTCCAGTGTAACAATACCACTAGTTCCACCATACTCGTCGACAACAATTGCCATATGTACCTTCTTTTCCTGGAAGTCTTTTAACAGGTCGTCTATTTTGCGTTTCTCAGTAACGTAGAATGGAGGACGAATAATTGAATTCCAATCTTTGAAGTCACCCTTACCAATATGTGGAAGAAGGTCTTTAATAAATAAAATACCCACCACGTTATCGAATGAATCTTCGTAAACCGGTAGTCGGGAGTGTCCACAGTCGAGAATGAGATCCAGCAGGTCTTTAAAACTTGTGTTCTTTTCAACTGCGTAAACATCCATGCGCGGACGCATGATCTGTCTTACCTGAGTATTTCCAAATTTTACAATACCCTCCAAGATTTTGTGCTCCTCTTCGTTGATATCCTCCTTACGGGTAAGGGCAATTGCCTGCTCCAACTCATCTGATGTGAGGTTTACTTTGCTATTTCCGCTGAGGCGATGAATGAAACCCGATCCTCCGACGAGTAAAAATCTCATCCACGAAATGGGAGGGAGCTTGTTCAATGCATTCAGAAAAAGCGATGTCTGACGAGTGAATCCCATCGCGTTGTTCGTTGCGTAGATCTTGGGGATCACTTCTCCGATTAATAATAGCAACAATGTAATAAGGACAACCTCTATAAAAAAGCTCATCCCACTTGATAATTCAATTCCGGATAAAGCACTATGCAAAATAGAGCTGGATAATATTACGATACCTACGTTGACGAAATTGTTCGTGATCAATATTGTCGCCAGTAGATCTCTCGGCTTTTCAAGCAGTTTTAAAACGGTTCTGGATTTCTTTTCGTCTTCTTTTCCCAGCTCTTCCTTGTTTGAAGGTGAAAGTGAGAAAAATGCAGCTTCCGATCCTGAAACAGCTGCAGATAATCCAAGCAGGATGAACAGAACGATCAGCGAAACAATATCTTCGGTACCGCCGAATCCTGCTTCTGTATGTGTTAATTGATAAGTAAGGGTACTATAGGGGTCTGGGTCCATTGTTAGTATAAAAGATTAGAATGGTAGGTCATCATCTTCGGAAAAGTTGTTTCCATCTTTTTCAATAATTGAATCGATCCTTCCCGGAGCTTCGGGAGTTCCTTCGTTGCCGTAAGGAGCCTGTCTTCCGGTATTGCCCATTTCATTTCTTGGTGTAAGAATGGTGAGCTCGTCAGCTACAACCTCAGTCGTGTAACGCGTATTGCCATCCTTGTCTTGCCAGGAACGTTTTTTTAGTTTTCCTTCTACGTAGATCTTCATTCCCTTGCGTAGGTATTTTTCAGTTACCTCTGCAAGACCTCTCCAGACAACAACATCATGCCAGTCCGTGTTCTCTGTTTTAACACCGTTTCTGTCAGTATATGTTTCAGAGGTTGCTAAAGGGAAATTAGCCACTACAGCACCGTTTTCAAGGTGTCTTACTTCAGGGTCTTTTCCGAGATTACCTATTAGAATAACTTTATTTACGCTACCTGCCATCGGGTCAAATTTAGTGAAATGTACAAATAATCTTTTAATTCAGGTCACTCAAAAACTTGTCGATAAGGCGTGGAATGGGTGTGTCATTTAATTCTTCTGCAGTAATTATTCGCCAATCATCATCGATCCTTTCGGGAAGAGAATTGAAAATATAGAATCGGGAATGGATATGTTGGTGACTCAAAACGTGTTTGTATTCTTTTGATATACTGTCTGCATTGATCAATTCATCGGGAGTGTCTGAAGTTTTGGTTTCTATCAACGGAAACTCAAACAGACCTTGCCAGATATCTTTTCCTGTTCTCTTTTTGAGAACCAGTGTGTCGTCACCTCGATATACAGCATAGTGAAAATGACGCTTGATCACTTTTTGTTTTTTCTCTTTTACAGGAAGGTTCAGGTGTGTTTTAAGACGCAGTCCTTCACAAGAAGTTCTTACAGGACAGCCCACGCAATCAGGATTTTTAGGTGTGCATATTAAGGCTCCTAGCTCCATGATGGCCTGATTGTGTTCTCCCGGACTTTCCTGGCTGATCAGCTCATCAGCAAGAGCTTGAAAAACTTTTTTACCCTCCGTTGAATCGATGGGGATTGATACGTTAAAATATCTACTCAGCACGCGGTAGACATTTCCATCGACCACTGCTCGAACTTCATTGAAAGCAAAAGATGAAATCGCGGCAGCTGAATACGTGCCTATTCCTTTGAGTTTTAATAATTCAGCGTACCTTTCAGGGAATACACCATTGTACTCGGAAACAATTGTACGAGCCGCAGTTTGTAGATTTCTGGCCCTGCTGTAATATCCGAGTCCTTGCCAATCGTTTAAAACCTGTTGTTCTGAAGCTTCGGCAAGAGATGTTACGTCAGGGTAGTTATTGACGAATTTCTCGTAATAGGATTTTCCCTGATCCACTCTTGTTTGTTGTAAAATGATCTCTGACAACCAGATACGATATGGATCATTCGTTTCTCTCCATGGAAGATTTCTTCCATTTAGTCTATACCAATTGCGTATTAATAGAGAAAAATCAGTCATTCAGGGAAAAAGCCTTAAAAAATTGATTCAAAGTTAGGGCATAATGGATTTCAACAGTAATTTTGCCGCCAACTTTTGAGAAATTAAATAATTGAGATATGACTAAAGCGGATATTGTAGCGAGCATTGCAGATGAAACAGGACTAGAGCGTAATGAAGTATTAAAAACAGTAGAGTCATTCATGGCTTCTGTAAAGGATTCATTAGCAAAAGGAGAAAATGTTTATTTAAGAGGGTTCGGAAGTTTTGTTGTTAAGGAGCGTGCGGAGAAAACAGGAAGAAACATATCTAAGAACACTTCGATCATTATTCCTGCGCACAATGTACCGGCATTCAAACCTTCTAAGACTTTTGTTGAAGAGGTTAAGAGCAGTGTGACAGTGAAATAATTAAAACATTTGATTTCGGAATTAATATTTCCGGATGTTTTTATTATCTTTGCACTCCCTTGAAAAAACAGGGAGTGTTTTTTTTAGGTTTTTGATAAAGAGAAGTTTAACACCAAATAGATAAGATTATGCCAAGCGGTAAAAAAAGAAAAAGACACAAGATGGCTACGCACAAGCGTAAGAAAAGACTAAGAAAAAACCGTCACAAAAAGAAGAAGTAATCTTCTAGGATAGATAGTAACGCAGCAGACTTCCATTGTGATTCTGCTGCTTTTGTATTATCAAAATTAGGCTTTCGTGAGTTTAGAATTAGTAGTCGATGCCCGACAAAAGGGTATTTGGCTTGCCTTGCTCAAAGATGGAAAGCTTATCGAATTGCATGAGGAACAGGGAAATACAGAATTCTCTGTTGGTGATATTTACCTAGGGAAAGTTCGTAAAGTAGTTCCCAGTCTTAATGCCTCATTCGTTGACGTTGGATATGAAAAGGACGCATTCCTCCATTATCTGGATTTGGGTCCCCAGTTCAATTCGTTAAATAAGTTTTCACGAGACACGCTGCGAGGTAAGCAGAACGTAGCAGACCTTCTTTACTTTAAAGGAGAGAAGGATATACCTAAAGATGGAAAGATAACTGAAGTAGTTTCAGCATCTGCTCCCATTCTTGTACAGGTTGCAAAAGAACCTATATCATCCAAGGGACCAAGACTTTGTGCGGAGATCACATTAGCAGGTCGTTATTTGGTATTGGTACCATTTTCAGATAAGATCTCTATTTCCCAGAAGATCAAAGACAGGGAAGAACGAAACCGTCTGAAGGATGTGATGAATTCGATCAAACCGAAGAATTTTGGTGTGATCATCAGAACTGTCGCAGAAGGTAAAAAGATCGAATTGCTCGATCAGGACCTTAAGAACTTGCTTGAGAAGTGGAAAAGAATGCATTCAAATTTGAAGAATGCTACTCCTCCTTCACGCGTTTTGGGTGAAATGGATAAGACTTCCACAATTCTCAGGGATCTCTTAAATGCTGATTTCACAAGTATTCATGTGAATGATGAAGCTCTGTTTGAAAGCTTGAAGGCCTATGTGGCTGACATTGCGCCGGGCAGAGAAAAGATCATTCGCCACTATGATGGAAAGATCGGCATTTTTGAAAAGTTCGGCATCAATAAACAGATCAAAACCCTTTTCGGAAAGAAAGTTCCACTACCTAGTGGTGGCTATCTGATCATTGAACATACCGAAGCGATGCATGTCATTGATGTAAACAGCGGTAACAGAAAGGGATCAGAGGGACAAGAGAGCAACGCGCTTGCTACCAATATTGAAGCAGCACAAGAGATAGCTCGTGTACTTCAGTTGAGAGATATGGGAGGAATTGTGTGTATCGACTTTATCGATATGCACGACAAGGCGAATAATAAGGCCCTTTACGATGCTATTAAGGATGCCATGTCGAATGATCGTGCGAAGCACAATATTCTTCCTCCATCAAAATTTGGAGTGATAGAGATCACGCGACAGCGCGTGCGTCCTGAGACGGATATTAAAACATCTGAAACATGTCCGACATGTAACGGAACTGGAGAAGTTCAGGCCTCAATTCTTTTCGCCGAAGAGATCGAGACCAACCTGAATTTTATTTTGTCTGAAGGAAAAGCGAAAAAGGTTACCTTGAACGTACATCCTTATCTTGAAGCATACTTTACAAAAGGGTTGATGTCCCGCAGATTTAAGTGGTTCATGAAACATAAAAAGTGGATTACGATACGTGGACTTTCTTCCTATCATCTCCTTCAATATGAATTTCTTGATGGAGAGGGTGAGTCGATAAGTTTATAATGGATAATCTTCCTAAATATACGTTTCAGGAGGCCAAGGTTAAACTGGAAGCTTTTTGTGCGTATCAGGATAGATGCACCTTTGATATCAGTAAAAAAATAAATGAATGGGGCCTGAGCGATGAAGATCGTTCGGCCCTTTTTTCGTACTTGAAGGAAAGTCGTTTTTTATCCGACGAACGCTTTATTGAATCATTCATTTCAGGAAAGGTCAGGATCAAGAAATGGGGTCGGAATAAAGTTTTTGCGGCCCTCCGTGAAAAACGCATTCCGGAGACGCTCATAAGGTCCGGTATGCAAGATATACCTGATGATATTTACTTCTCTAATCTGAGAGCTCTGGCTTCGCAAAAGTTCGATCTTTTAAGTAAGGAAAAGAATGAGCTCGCGAAGAAGGTCAAATTATACCGTTATCTTGCCGGAAAAGGATATGCAATGGATGAAATAAACGAGGTGGTTCGTGAATTTTTCTAGGTTTCCTGTTAATATTTTTAAAATCAAAATAGGATTTGATTTGAACGAGAGGGCCTAAACCTTTTATCCTTATTTTAGCATTTCGAATTATTGCTGTGAAAAGATCGGTTGTCATCATTCCTACATACAATGAACGCGAAAATGTTGCGCGCATGATCGACGTTGTCATGGCATTAAATCATCCATTTCATATTTTGTTTGTTGACGATGCATCACCCGATGGTACAGCAGACCTGATCCGTGAGAAAATGAAGGAATATCCTGATAGGATCCATCTGGAAGAAAGGTCCGGCAAGCTAGGTTTGGGAACAGCCTATATTCATGGGTTTAAATGGTCTATCCAACATAACTACGATTTTATCTTTGAAATGGATTGTGATTTTTCACATGACCCGAATGACCTTGAACGTTTGCTGAGTGCTTGTGAGAGTGAAGGGGCAGACCTGTCAATCGGTTCTCGCTATTGTAAAGGAGGTAAAGTGAAGAATTGGCCGATCGGCAGGATCCTAATGAGCTATTTCGCTAGTGTATACGTACGTTTGATCTTGTGGCTTCCGGTTAAGGACACTACGGCAGGATTCATGTGTTATAGAAGAGAGGTGCTTGAAAAGATCAACCTGGAAGCGGTGACCTTTAAGGGATATGCGTTTCAAATCTGTTTGAAATATGCTGCTTACAGGCATAAATTTAAATTAAAGGAAGTTCCGATAACGTTCGTTGATCGATTATACGGAGAATCTAAAATGAGTACTGGAATTTTTAAAGAGGCATTTTTCGGTGTATGGAAAATGCGTAAAATGAAACTATGAGTCATATACTATTTAAACAAGCAAGGATCGTCAATGAAGGGAAAGTATTTGAGGGAGATCTGCTCGTAAAAAATGGTCGAATTGAACGCATTGATAGTTCAATTACGCCTACACCAGATGTTGAGGTTGTTGAATTGAATGGTAAATATATTCTTCCGGGATGCATTGATGATCAGGTGCATTTCAGAGAGCCCGGACTTACGCACAAAGGTGAGATCTTTACGGAGTCAAGAGCTGCTGTAGCGGGAGGTATAACCTCATTCATGGAAATGCCGAATACTGTGCCGAATGCATTGACACAGGAACTTCTTCAGGATAAGTATGATATCGCGTCGAAACGCTCGATTGCGAACTACAGTTTCTTTATGGGAGCCTCAAACGATAATGTGGAGGAAGTGCTCAAAACAAATGAGCGTGATGTGTGCGGGGTTAAAATCTTCATGGGGTCTTCAACGGGAAATATGCTTGTGGATAATGAAGTTGTTCTCAATAACTTATTCTCAAAAGTACCGATGTTGATCGCTACACATTGTGAAGATGAAGCTACGATCAGAAGAAATATTGAATCAGCACGTGAACAATACGGTGAGGATGTTCCAATGTGGATGCATCCGATCATCAGAAGTGAAGAGGCGTGTTATTTATCGTCTTCACAAGCAGTAGGTTTGGCTAAGAAGTATGGTACAAGATTGCACATACTGCATATTTCGACGGCCAAAGAACTGGAGCTGTTTGACAATACCAAACCGCTCGAAAAGAAACACATCACAGCTGAAGCTTGTATTCATCATTTGTGGTTTACTGAAGAAGATTATGAAGCGAAAGGAGCTTACATTAAATGGAATCCAGCAGTAAAGAAGAAATCAGATCGAGATGCTATATTTCAGGCGGTCCTGGATAATAAGATCGACGTGATCGCAACTGATCATGCACCTCATACTATAGAGGAGAAGGAACAAAGCTACTTCAAAGCTCCGTCGGGAGGGCCTTTGGTTCAGCATGCGCTTTTGGCTATGCTGGAGAAGGTAGAACAAGGTTTGATCTCCATTGAGCGCGTGGTAGAGAAGATGGCTCATGCACCGGCAATTTTATTCCGTATCGAAGATCGAGGGTTCATACGAGAAGGTTATCATGCTGATCTCGTGATCGTCGACACCGAAACAGAAACGACAGTTACCAAGAATAATCTCCTATACAAATGCGGATGGTCTCCATTTGACGGTTATACTTTTTCAAATAGTATACACAGTACATATGTAAACGGGAGGAAAGTATATGAAAAGGGTGAGATCTTCGAAGTTGGAAGCGGAGATCGTTTGCTTTTCAATGTTAGATGAGGTATCTGGTATTCATAGCAATTTTATTCGCAGGGTGTAATTACGGATTGGAGCAACCGACAGAACCTAAGGATCTGATTCCGGAGGAAAAGATCGTGGTTTTGATCAAAGATCTCGTTAAACTGGAAGCACACGTGCAAAATAAGTATGCAAGGGTCGATCGGTTTTATAAAACCCTTGATAATTCAAGTGAAGTATTGTTAAAAGAGAACGGTGTAACAGCTGAACAATTTCAAGCTTCAATGGAATATTACGCGAATGATCAAGAAAGAATGGATGCCATTTATAGCGAAGCACTGAATTTGCTAAATAAGGAATTGGGTGAGTTACAAGAAAATTGAGGCTTATGAAAAGAAATCAGTTGTTGTTCATTTTATTCATTTTCGTCGGTATTACTGCCTGTAAAAAGAAAGAGACACAAGCGCAGATTGATGATAGGATCATTCAGGATTATATTTCTGACAACCAGCTAAACGCAACTGCAACAGGATCCGGACTGTATGTTGTAGTCTCACAACCGGGCACGGGAGCAGCTTGTAATTCCTACTCAGATGTCAAGGTGAAATATACAGGGTATTTAACGGATGGAGCCGTTTTTGATCAGAGCACAGATGGGATTACGGTTAATCTTCAGCAAGTGATCAAAGGGTGGACGGAGGGGATACCTTATTTTAAAGAAGGCGGATCCGGAAAGTTATTGATACCATCAGAATTAGGTTATGGTTCACAAGCTGTTGGATCTATCCCAGCGAATTCTGTTCTCATCTTTGATGTTGAGCTGATAGATGTGCTGTGATCAGTGCATACAACCCATGTATACCTTTCCATTTATTACTTTAATATTCTTGATCTTTTCTCGACTTTGATCGAAAATCTGTTTTGCTTCTTCAGAACTACCGCTGTATAGAACTACGACATAATATCCATCAGTTTCCTGGTCATATAAACCGTTGCTGAATTCAATACTTATGTATTTGCCGTCGTCGTACCTTCCACGAGGGATATAGCCATGTTTTTCTCCACAACCACATACTTCATTGCTGGTTAGTCCAATTTCAGTATCGGGGATCAAATTTCTCAGATTGAGGGGTGATGGTATTTGATTGGCATTTTTCTGTGCTTTTCTCAAGGCTTTGGAATAGGATCTGTATTCTCCAAGGACCACATAATATTTTTCCGCATACATTTCCTCTTCCTGTCCAATTGAAACAGAAGCGAAGGTTAGAATAGAAAATAGAGTGAGAATAAATTTCATCAATTAAATACAGTAATATATGCGTTCAGACTGGTAGCGATAAAAAGCCAAATGATGTAGGGCATGATCAGCCATGTGTAGCGTCTGACTGTATAGCTGAAATGCATCGCCATTAATATCAATAGTAAAAGGAGTGATACGATCACAAAGAGACTAAGGCCCGTTTTATGGTACATGAAAAACAGCGGGTTCCATGACACGTTGAGTACAAATTGAACTGCATAAATAACCCAGAACAGACCTTTTCTGCTCGTCCGCTGATAAATTTTGTTGACGTAGATAGAAAACAGGATCATGATACTTGTCCATGCTGCACCGAACACCCAACCGGGAGGGGTCCATGGTGCTTGTGCGAGAGAACGGTACCATTCACCAGTTGGTCCTTCCCCCATGAGATAGCCTCCAAGTCCTAATGCACCGAAATTGATCACCAGGAAGGCCATGAAACGCAAATAATGTTTCGTTGTAGGGGTCATTACTTTTTTCTTTCAGGGTTAGCTTTAACAAAGGAGCTCCAGTTACTTCCTTTTGACTTATTGTGCTCACCGATTCCTTTTGAAAAATGGTGACAAACAGCCGCAGCAAGACCATCTGTTGCATCGAGATACTTTGGCATTTCCTGAAAGTTCAGGACGCGCTGTAGCATCGCTGCTACTTGCTCCTTCGATGCTGCTCCTGATCCCGTAATGGCCTGCTTGATCCTTTTTGGCGTATACTCTTCAAAAGGGAGGTTGAAGTGCAGTGCAGCTGCAATGGCGACTCCTTGAGCCCGTCCAAGCTTAAGCATAGATTGTACATTCTTTCCGAAAAATGGTGCTTCGATCGCCATTTCATCCGGTTTATATTCATCAATAATACCAATAAGGCGGTCGTATATCCTTTTGAGCTTGTCAGGGTGAGTAGGTAATTTATTCAGTTGGATAACACCAAAGTTGAGCATCTCAAGTTTGCTCCCTTTTACGTGGATCAATCCATATCCCATAACCGTAGTTCCGGGGTCGATTCCAAGAATTATTTTATCTTCAACCATCTAAATTCCTTCCGTTGCTTAAAACTACGAAAAAACAGGGCTTCTTGTTCTTATTGATCAAACTGATTCTTTTTCTCGGAGTACTGTATTTTCTATATGTTCAGCTAACAGCATTTCCTTATCAAAAGAGCGACTTTCATGTGTCCAATTGGCTATTACTCCTGCTTGGCACAATACTCGTCTTTCCTAATATTTACATGGTTTTCCTGATCTGGAAAGATTCTTTGATAAGTGCCGGAGTGCAATTTGAAAAAAGACAGTTGAATCATTCATTTTTCGCTGGTCTGGTGACAGGATTGCTCACTCCAAATATGGTGGGGAATTTTATTGGGAGAGTATACTATTTTGAACCAAAAGACAGGACTGTACTCATTGGTTTGACGCTCTATGGTAATCACGCACACTTTGTGACGAGTCTGATATTTGGTGTTTTTTCATTTGCTATGGTTGACAGAGCGATCTGGGGGGAATATTTGGATGTGCTTTTCTGGCCACTTTTACTCATTGTTCTACTGGGAGTAATGATATATTTTTTTCCTCAGCTTTTTATTTCAAAAAAATGGAAAAAATGGAAGCTCAATGAGCTTCGCGAAGTTTTGGTGAATAATCGAAATTTGGCATCTCGTTTTCTGCTTTACACCGGAGTTCGATTCGTTGTCTTCTCAACGCAGTTCTATTTGATCTTGATCGCTCTTGGTGTAGAACCTTCTCTGGAACTTTATATGAATATTTGGTTCGTATACTTCATTACGCTTTCCGCACCGTCGTTGTTTTTAGGTAAGCTCGGCGTAAAGGAGAGCATTTCAATATTCGTTTTAAGTACATTGGGTATATCACCTGTGGTCATTCTGTTTGCATCGCTTTATATTTGGTTACTCAATACGCTGGCACCGGCCATGCTTGGATTGTTCATTACTAAAGACCGTAAAGTGGCATGATCGTGATCTTACTGACATACTTTTTCATTTATTCTGCGGGATTGGGCCTGATCGTTCTTGTCGGACTGTCCAGGCAAATATCCAAAGAGAGGAGGTACAGAAATCATGATGCAAAAATTGATATTAATGAGATCGTTGTATTAATACCATATCGAAACGAGGCCAAAAGAATTGACGTACTCTTATCGGCTATATTGAGGTTGAAACAGCATCCCTCTAAATACGTATTTATTGATGATCATTCGAACGATGGTACTGATGACCTGATCATTGAGAAATTGAATGGATTGCCAATAGAAATATTGAAATTAACAGATGGGATCACAGGTAAGAAACGCGCGTTGCGTTACGCTATAGATCAAACAAATGAGAAGTACATCTTGACCTGGGATGCAGATGTAGTACCCGGACCCGATTACTTTGATCAATTGGGTCAATTGGGTGCTGCGGAAATGTATGTACTGCCTGCTATATTGGTCGCAGATCAATTCATGAAGCGCTTTTACGAGATCGATGTTATACTCGTAAATGCTGTCAATTCGGGATTGGCCGGTCTTTCAAGACCGATCATGTCCAGTGGGGCGAACTTCTTTTATGAACGTCAGGCATTTTTAGAGGCTGATAACTACGCATCCCACGCTCATGCTGCAAGTGGCGATGATACGTATCTACTCCGTGATTTTCGCTTGAACGAAAAGGATGTGCGATTGGTGTCTGACCGTCGAAATGCGATTACGACAGAGACTCCGGTCACATTTAAAGAGTTCATTGATCAGCGTCTAAGATGGATAGGAAAAACAGGCGATCTGAAAGATAATCTTTCAACTTACCTGGCGCTGTTTCAGAGCGTACTCTCGATATTGTACATCGCAGGTTTGATTTACTTTGTAATAACAGGGGAGCTCTATATGGCCATGTTGTTTTACGGACTAAAAACCACACTGGACCTCATGCTGTTCTTGCCGTTCTTTTTGAGAATAAGGAGAATGATGACCTGGATTTTGATACCGCTCTATGAATTGCTTTTCCCATTCTACAACATACTGATCCTTTTGCTACTGTTTGTGTACAAGCCACAGTGGAAGGGACGGGACATATACGCACAAAAAAAGGCTCCATGATGGAGCCTTTTTTTATTCTCATTATCCATTAGAATGGCAGATCATCATCATCTGAAGCTTCTGTGGCTGAACTTGGGATCTCAGGAGCTGACGTTCCAAAATCCATATCAGAAGGTCCGCCTTGAGGCATACCTTGGTTTACTTTTTCAATTCTCCATGCATCAAGAGAATTGAAGTACTTTACTTCACCTTGTGGACTTGTCCACTCTCTTCCTCTGATGTTGAAAGATACTTCAACTGTGTCACCTTGACTCATTCCGTCAAGCATGCTGCATTTGTCCTGAGTTGCCTGAAACAATACATCCTGTGGATACATTGATGAAGACTCAGTTACGACAAATTCTCTTTTTGAAAATGTATCTGTGATTTGCTGTGTGTCTTTTACAACTTTCAGTGTTCCTTGTAGTTTAAACATAATTCAGTGTTTGTTGTTATCCATTGTTGAAGGCAAGCAGGGTTTTCCATGCGTCCTCCAGATTATTTTGCTTGAGTAGTTCTTTTGCTTTTTTGTGAAGCTCGATCTCTAGGGCCGAAGCATTGTCTTCCAGCTCCATAAACAGATCGCTGAGCTCTAATAATTTGTACTCGTTCACATCTGTTTCGTCCGGTAAAGCTTCTATTCCGCCAAGCTGTCCAAGGTCATTCGCTGATAGGATCTCACTTGATCTGATGTCTTCGGGGATCGCGTCATATCCGATACCGATGGTTGTGATCGGTTTTTCGATCTCGAACATGGAATGTTCATCTGCACGACAGTACCAGTTACCACCCATTCGAGAAACGAGATCGATTTTTTTCTGATCGATCATTTGTTTGTCATCCAAAACCTCTTCAGCGATGTGGATCTTCACCACCTCACAAATGATGAGGTTGCCTGCACCTCCACCTGTTCCTAGCTCCTTTACCTCGATCACCTTGCATTCAAACTGCACAGGTGATTCCTTAACGCGCTTTGGTTTGATCAGCTCAGAATTAAGCGGCGTCAATCCTGTTTTCTCGAATTCACTAACCTCGGGAGAAAAAGGAGAGCTTGCTAAACTCATCTGATGTACAATATCATAATTCACCACATTGATCACCACTTCCGGTACTTCCTTCACATTGTTATAGGTATCCTTTGTAGCACCTGTTCTTCCACTTCTAGCGGGAGAAAAAATCAATATGGGTGGATTGGCCGAAAAAACATTGAAAAAACTAAACGGAGCAAGATTGTCTACACCGTTTTTATCTACAGTGGATGCAAAAGCAATAGGACGAGGACCTATCGCACCAAGTAAATACTTGTGCAACACAGGAATTTCAAGTTCTTTAGGATCGAGCGTTAACATTTTTGATCTTTGAGCGATACAAATTTACCACCTTTAAAAGCGTTTTAAGTCGAATCTGTCTAAGACTTTTCCACATTTTGAGATTTTTTTTGTGAAAGATTGAAAGAAGTGTTTGCACTTTCAAATAAATACATATCTTTGCATCCCGTTTCAATGAAATGTGGACACTTTTAGCAAGCGAGCTAAAGTTATTTTGCGGATGTGGTGAAATTGGTAGACACGCTAGACTTAGGATCTAGTGCCGCGAGGCGTGGGGGTTCGACTCCCTCCATCCGCACCAAAAAAAATCTGGATGGTATAAGCGAAAACTTATACCATTTTTTGTTTGTATATACGTATAAATCGATGAATATGAATGTCGTAAGAGAAGATGTTGACGCACTCAACGCAGTCCTTACAGTGGAAGTGAAGCCTGAAGATTATCAGGAGAAAGTAAAAGAAACGCTTAATAACTACCGTAAAACGGCTAAAGTTCCGGGATTCCGTCCAGGACATGTGCCATTCGGTCTTGTTCAGAAACAATATGGTAAAGCTGTTCTTTCTGATGAATTGAACAAAGTTGTCAACGACTCTTTGCAGAAATTTATCAGCGAGAACGATCTAAACATTCTTGGTAATCCAATTCCAAGCAACGGAGAAAGCTTCACCGGAGATTTTGATAAACCGGAAACATTCACATTCCGTTTCGATATCGGTTTGGCACCGGAGATCAAAGTGCCATTGTCAGCGAAAAACAAATTCGACTACAAGAAAGTAAAAGTTGACAGCAAATTGATCGACCAGCAGATCGACGATCTGAGAAGACGTTACGGTAAGCTTGTTTCTGGTGAGAAGATCGGAGATAAGGATATGGTGCTTGGTCAGTTCGTAGAATTGAATGAAGATGAATCGATCAAAGAGGGCGGTATTCTTCATTCTTCAACGATTTCAATGGAATTCGTAGAAGACAAGGACACTAAAAAAGCTCTCAAAGGAAAGAAAGTTGGTGATAAAGTGATCATCGATCCTAAGATGGTTTCACGTGGAGAAGCTGACATGGCTGCCATGTTAGGTATCACGAAAGATGAGCTTGGTGGAATTTCGAACAAATTCCAGTTCACTGTGAACGAGATCAAGGTGATGGAGCTAGCAGAGCTTAACCAAGAGTTGTTTGATAAACTTTTCGGAGAGGGTGCTGTGAGTAGTGAAGAAGAATTGAAAGAAAGAGTGAAAGCTGATCTTGAAGGAATGTTCACGAATGATTCAGACAGAATGTTTGTACGTGACGTTTACGAGATGCTGATCGAGAAAACTGAGGTTAATCTTCCTGATGGTTTCCTTAAGCGTTGGATAAAGCTTTCGAATGAGAAAGAGATCACTGATGAGCAGATCGAAGCAGATTACGACAATTATGCGAAATCTTTGAAATGGCAGTTGATCCAGTCACAGATCTTCAGAGATAATGATCTTAAATTGGAAAATGATGAAGTGATCAACTTTACAAAAGGTTTGATCGTAAGTAATTACGCTCAATATGGAATGCCGGCTCCGGAAGATACAGAGTTGACGCAGTCAGCACTTCGCATTCTTCAGAACAGAGATGAAGCAAATCGTATTTACGATATGCTTGCGGAAAATAAATTGACGCAATATTTCAAAGAGACGGTTAAATTGAACGATAAAGCGATCTCATACGACGAGTTTGTTGAGATAGCGTCGAAATAATTTGATCATAAATTGTTTGGAATAGCCCTGAGAGATCGGGGCTATTTTTTTTGCACAATAACCGCTCCTTCCTGACAGATCGTTTTAAGTGAATCGCGGTTTTTCAAAGCGTCATAAGTATCACTGCCTTCCACAAGTATACAGGAGACATTCTTATGTTGATCCAGTAGCTGATTGATCTCATCCTGACGATCGGGAGAATTCACTG